>VYCX01000568.1:5195-26911 GCA_009843725.1 Boseongicola sp. SB0675_bin_26 | reverse complement strand
AGCGGCTTCTGGCGGTGACGGACGGCCTCGCGGCGGGCCGGACGCAGCGCGGGATAGCGGCGGACGTCTGGGGCGCCGAGGCCGTGGCCCGGGAATGGGCGCCCGACGGGCGGATGCGCGCGCAGGTGCGGCGCTGGACCCGGAAGGCCCGGGCGCTCGCCGACGGCGGATGGCGCGACCACGTGCCACGTGGGCCGGAGGGGACGTGACGGGCCGAAAGGACGCCAGGCGCTCAGGATCCGGCAGATGTCCGGCTCCGGCTCCCGGACGCGATCGGCAACGCATGCCGAACCGCTGGCACCTGCCTGCGCCGTCGATCGCGCACGGCTTGCACGCATGCCTGCCTTTGGCGCAGGAATTCCGGGAAGCCGTCGCGGCAGAAAACATGAACTTGCGATCTTTCAGTCGGACCTTTCGCCCCGCCCATCACGCGAGAACCGAACGGTTTCGTTTACGGTTTGCCCGAACGCTTGCCGCCCTTGCCGAGGCGCCGTGTCGCGATAGTGTTGACACGCTGCCTGGGCGCTTCGAGATTGCAGGATTCTTCAAATGATTTTAGCAGGGTAGAAAATTGCACCTTCTGATCCGCAACGAGAGCAACTTCTGCGCCCGCCAACCAAAACGGCCCGGGTTGCCGTGAAACTCGTATGGCATGAAGCCGAACATGCAAACGCCAATCAACGCGATGATCCGACCTGGATTTCGTCCCATTCGTGCGTCACGGCACGAATGTCCGGACCATCCGAACAAAGAAAGAAAAATAGATCTTTCCGGTCGGTGCGCGTGAAATTTAGGATCCTATCCCTCTGACTGTCCAGCATGCAAGACATGGCTGATTTTAAGCGGAACTTCCAGCCCCTGATCGGCCCCTCATCCCGCACAACGCGCTGAAACGCAACGGCCTCTTGCCGGTCACGGAGTGCCCGGTGCGGGATTCCAACTTACATAAGAAGACCGTTGACATTGCCGTGCCGTTGCCGTAGTTGCGGAATGACAGGTCGGAAGCAACTTACATAAGCAGGATGTCCATCCGAATCGACGTGATCCCCAACCAGTACGGAACCAAGGCCGTCCTCCTCAGGAAGACCTGGTGCGAGGGACGGCGCGTCCGCCACAAGACCGTCGCCAACCTCACGGGCCTCGATCCCGCCGTCGTCGACGGCTTCCGCGCGGTGCTCAGGGGCGGGGTCGTCCTCGACGACCCCCGGAAGGCCTTCGCGATCCGCCGCTCGCTCCCCCACGGGCACGTCGCCGCCGTGCTGGGGACGATGAACGGGCTCGGCCTCAGGCGCGTCCTGGGCCGGAAGGCGGAGCGCATGCGGGACCTCGCGTTCGCCGCCGTCGCCGCGCGGATCATCGACCCGGCCTCGAAGCTCGCGACGGCCCGGGCGCTGGACCCGGAGACCGCCTCGACGAGCCTCGGGTCCCTGCTCGGGCTCGGGCCCGTCACCGGCAACGAGACGCTGGACATGCTCGACTGGCTGCTGAAGCGCCAGCCCTGGATCGAGCGGAGCCTCGCGAACAGGCACCTGAAGGACGGCACGCTCATCCTGCATGACGTCAGCTCCAGCTGCCTGGAAGGCTCGAAGTGCACGCTCGCGGCCTTCGGCCACAGCCGCGACGGCAAGAGGGGCAAGGTGCAGATCGTGTACGGGCTGCTCTGCGCCGCCGACGGGTGTCCCGTCGCCGTGGAGGTCTTCCCAGGCAACGCGTCCGACCCCTCCACCGTCTCAAGCCAGGTGGACAAGGTCCGGAAGCGCTTCGGCATCGGGCGCGTCGCCCTCGTGGGCGACAGGGGCATGCTCACCACGGCGCGCATCCGCGAGGACCTCGCGCCTGCGGGGCTCGACTGGATCTCGGCCCTGAAGACGGCGGACATCCGCAAGCTCCTGCAGGAGGGCCCGGACGGCGCGCCCGCGCCGCTCGTGCCCGAGGCGCTGGTTCCCGACGCGGTGGCGGAGGTCACGGGCCCGGACTTCCCCGGCGAGCGGCTGATGGTCTGCCTGAACCCCCGGCTGCGGCAGGAAAGGCGCCGCAAGCGGGAGGACCTGCTCAAGGCCACGGAGGAGGCGCTGCACGGGATCGCGGCGTCGGTGCGCTCGGGCCGGCTGAAGGGCCGGGAGGCGATCGACCGCCGGGTGGGCCGGGACGTGAACCGCCGCAAGGTCGGGAAGCACTTCGAGGTCGACGTCGCCGACGGCAGCATCGCCTGGCGCCGCCGCGAGGACCGGATCGCCGCCGAGGCCAGGCTCGACGGCGTCTACGTGATCCGCACCAGCCTGGGACCGGAGGCCATGGGGACGGAGGCCGCGGTCGATGCGTACAAGTCGCTCGCGGGCGTGGAGCGCGCGTTCCGGAACGCGAAGACCGACCTGCGCATCCGTCCCGTCCACGGCTGCTCGGCCGACCACGTGAAGGCGCACGTGTTCATGTGCATGCTCGCGCTCCACGTGGAATGGCACATGCGCCGGCGCCTCGCGCCGATGCTGTTCGAGGACGACGACCGCGAGGGCGCCCGGGCCCGGCGCAGCTCGCCGGTGGAGAAGGCCGAGGTCTCGGAGAGCGCGAAGGCCAAGGCCGACACCAAGCTCACCCCCGACGGGCTGCCGGTCCACAGCTTCCGAACGCTGCTCGACGACCTCGGCACGCTGACGCTGAACGACGCCTCCCTTCCGGGACGGCCCGACAGCCTGTTCCGGATCGCCACGGAGCCGACCGAACTGCAGGCGAGGGCGTTCGGGCTGCTCGGCGTGGACCCGGATGCTTACATAAGCGTGACAGGTTGAATCCGGCAAAAGCCCAGTCACGCTTGGCCAAAACCGTCTTTCGGGTCAGTGAAGTTCCGTTTAAGACTCATGAAGCGCGGCATGGTGCGTATTGGCCAGTCGACGGGGCAATCCCCAAATATTGCATTGGTTGATCGATCATGGGGCAGCCATCGCCGCCACGAGCATGCTGATCAATGTGGTCGATCCGCATTGAGATCTTCCAGCAAAATGTGGCAGCGAATGAAATGCCCCGCCTCGGGACTTTGCCATGGCGGCGTGTCCGTGTCGCAGATCTCGCCAAGTCTTCTGGGGCATCTGCGTTGGAAGGGGCATCCCCTCGCAGGTGGCGCACGCTCGACAATGTCATCGGCGGCGAGTGTCGGTGCAGCGTCAGGATCGGGTTCCAGAACCGCGCCCAGCAAGACCTTGGTATAGGGGTGCGACTTTCCCTCGAAGACCTGATCGGTCTGGCCGATCTCGCACAGTCTTCCCTGATAGAGGACGGCCACTCGGTCCGACAAGGCACGAACGACCGCGAGATCGTGACTGACGAATATGTAGGTCGTGCCTTGCGTCTCTTTCAGTTCGTTCAGCAAGTCCAGGACCGCAGCTTGCACCGAGACGTCAAGTGCCGAAGTCACCTCATCGCACAACACGATCTCCGGGCCGGCGGCGAAGGCGCGCGCGATGGCGACACGTTGTTTCTCCCCACCCGACAACTGGCTGGGCAGCCGGTCGAGGTAGTGCGCCCCAAGGCGCACGCGCTCGAGGATTTCCGCACTGCGGGAACGAAGCTCGTCCCCGGTCAGGCCGAAATAGAGCTTCAGTGGTTGCTCAAGGATGTCTGCCACAGTGTGACGCGGGTTGAGGCTGTCGTCAGGGTTCTGGAAGATCAGCTGGATCTGCCGCAACTGGCCGGGCTCGCGTTGTTCGACCGCGTGCGGCAGGGACTGGTTGCCCGCGGTGACGGTACCTCCGGCGGGCGGCAGAAGTCCGGCGATGGTCTTGAGGATCGTCGACTTGCCGGAGCCGCTTTCGCCGACCAGTCCAAGCGTTTCGCCCTTGCCGATCGAGATCGAGATGTCGTCGACCGTTGGCGGAACGTCGGTGCCTCGCCCCAGCAACTGCTCCAGCAGCCGCGGCCTGGCATAGCTGATGGACAGGCCATCAAGGTCCAGCATCGTGTCGCCGCTTGAAAACCGCACCGGCGCGGCCCCTATGGTCCGCCCTTGCTGGCGACCTGCCTCCTTGGCGAAGAAACAGCGAGCGGTCCCGCCAAATTCTGACGGCACGAGTTGCGGGCGGGTTGAGCGGCACCGGTCCTGCACCAGGGCGCACCGGTCGGCAAAGGCGCAGCCTGCGCCCGCATCTCCCGGGGCGGGCGGGCGACCGTCAAGGGCAATCGGAAGCGTGGTGTCATCAAGTTTGGGGATCGAGGCGAGAAGGCCTTGCGCGTAGGGATGCGTCGGGGACCTCAGTACGTGCCGAGTCGAGCCTTCCAGCACGATCTCACCTGCATACATGACCACGACGCGGGTGCAGACGCGGGCGATGGCGCCCAGGTCATGGCTGACATAGACCATGGCCATGCCACGCTCGGCGGCGATGTCGCGGAGAAGCTCAAGGATATGCGCCTGCGTCGTCACGTCGAGGCCGGTGGTGGGTTCGTCGAGCAGAAGCGCCTCGGGCTCGCCGGCCAGCGCCATGGCGATCGCGACGCGCTGTTGCTGACCGCCACTCAATTCATGCGGGAATCGCTGGACGATGGATTCGGGATCCGGCAAGCGTACGTGCCCCAAGAGTTCGACAACCTTTGCGGCGTGCCGGTTTGCGGGAAGCGCTGAATGCAACCGCAAGGCCTCGCCAAGTTGTGCGCCGACGCGCAGCGTCGGGGTCAGGGACTGTCCCGAGTTTTGCGGGATCAGCGCCAGCTGCCCGCCGCGGATGCGTTCCAGTTCCTGACGGGACTGGGCGAACATGTCGATGCCGTTGAACGCGGCACTTCCGTTCAAGAGCCGCAATCCGCGTTTCAGGTACCCCATGGCTGCCAAGGCCAGCGTCGACTTCCCCGATCCGCTTTCGCCGACAAGGCCCACGCATTCGCCGGGGGCGACGGCGAGGTCGATGTTGCGCAGAACCTCGCGGGTTCGGCCATC
Organism: Boseongicola sp. SB0675_bin_26; assembly: GCA_009843725.1. Lineage (GTDB taxonomy): Bacteria > Pseudomonadota > Alphaproteobacteria > Rhodobacterales > Rhodobacteraceae > JAJEFO01. Next base: position 21,987 of record VYCX01000568.1, on the reverse strand, counting down.
GCGTCCGACAAAACCCACCGAGATGTCGCGGATGTCTATCAGTGCGCTCATACCGGCGCTTTCTGCGCACGGTCGATGCCAAGGGCCTTGGCGAGGGCGTCTGCCGTCAGGTTTATGCCGATAATCAGCGACGACAGCGCGATGACCGGCCCCAGAACGCCCCAGGGCGCGAAAGACATGAAGCCGCGCGCGTCCGCAATCATGAGGCCCCAGTCGGGTGTCGGTGGCGAGACGCCGAAGCCGAGAAACGACAGGGACGAGAAGGCCAGCAGCATCCATGACCAGCGCATCGCGCCTTCGACCATCAGCGTGTCCAGGACGTTGGGCAACAGCTCGCGACGGATGACCGTGATACGCCCGTGTCCTCGCGCGCGTGCTGCCGAGACGAAGTCGCGCGCCACCACGTCATGGGTGGCGGCGCGGGCGATGCGGATGACCGGGATGCCGTAGAAGAAGGCGAGCGTGGGGATCAGCACCTCGATGCCGGTGCCGAAGGTCACGATCAGGACCAGCATCTTGAGAATCCAGGGCAACGACAGGAAGGCATCAACCACCCGCATGAGGACCTCGTCCAGACGCCCGCCGACCAGGCCGAAGAAGATGCCCAACAAACCGCCCCAGATGACGGCTACGGGTGTCGCGATGCCAGTGACCAGAAGCGCCTCGCGTCCACCCAGCAGGACGCGTGTCAGGACGTCTCGGCCCAAGTGGTCGGTGCCGAGCCAGTGTGCGCCGCTCGGGCCGTTCAGCATCGAGAGGCTGTCCATCGCCTTGTAGTCGTAGGGCACGATCCATGGGCTGATGATTGCGAGGATCACGTGGAAGGCCACCAGAGTCAGTCCGATCGCGCCGGAGGGCCGGGCCGTCACGTCGCGCAGGACGCCCAGGGTGCGCTGCAGGCGCGTGTTTTCGGCGGGAGTTGCGGCAATCTCGGTCATGAGCCGCGTAACGCGTGTGTGCGCAGGCGCGGGTTCAGGACCATGGTCATGATGTCGGCGGTCAGGTTCACGCCGACATAGACGGTCGCCACGATCAGGGCGATGGCTTGCACCACCGGCAGGTCGCGGTCCGAAATCGCGTCGATCATCATCCGCCCGAGACCCGGGTAGTTGAACACCACCTCGATCACCACGACGCCGCCAAGGAGCCAGGCGATGGTCAGCGCCACCACGTTGATCGCGGGCAAGAGCGCATTTGGCAGCGCATGGCGGAACACGATGCGCCAGTAGGGTACGCCTTTCAAGACGGCCATCTGGACGTAGTCACCGGCCATGACTTCGATCACGCTGGAACGCACCATGCGCAGGATATGGGCCGTCATCACCATGCCTAGCACGATCACCGGCAAGAGGATTTCTGGAAAGAACTCGGGGACCGGTGCGCCCGCCGACGTCAGCACGATTCCCGGCAGCCATCCAAGCCAGACGGAGAAGACAAGGATCAGCACGGTGGCGGAGACGAATTCGGGAATGGTCATCGCGAAGACGGCAGTGGTCGAGAAGACCAGGTCGACCGGCTTGTCGCGCCGCAGGCCAGTGACCACCCCAAGGAAAATTGCCAGCGGAACCCCTATCGCCAAGGCGCAGAACGCCAACAGCAAGGAATTCCGAAGCCGGTTGCCGACCAGTTCCGAGATGCTTTTCTGTCCGTTGGCGGACACGCCGAAATCGCCGCGCACGGCACCCGAGGCCCAGTCGAAATATCGTTCTGCCGCGGATCGGTTCAACCCTTGCGCTTCGCGGCAATTCTCCAGCAGCTTTCCCTGCGCCTCGCGCTCCAGGAAGGCCGTGCAGGCATCACCGGGCAGGACTTCGACGCCAGCGAAGATGATGACCGAGACGATCCAGACGGTGATTGCGCCTAGGAAGAGCCGGCGCATCAACATTCGCAACACGAAACAGCTCTAGGTTGAAGGATATCCGGGAAGCCGGGGCACGTGGGGCGCCCCGGCCGGGTTCATGCGTCGGTCATTCCGCGACGGTGATCTTGTGCCAGCGCACCGCGTCGTTCTTGACCTCGTCAAGGTTGCTTACCCTCGACGAGACCCCAACCAAGCGCGTGACATGATACGGGATCAGCGTGCCTGCGTTCTCCCAAAGGTACTCCTGCGCGGCCACGTAGAGCGCCCTGCGCTTTTCGAAGTCCAGTTCGCGGCGGGCGTCGGCGAGCATTGCGTCGAAGGCCTCGTCCTTGAAGTAGCTTTCGTTCCACTTGGCGGACGATAGGTAGATTTCGTGCAAGGCCTGGTCCGCCGGGCGTTCGTTCCAGCGTGTGGCGGAGACGTCTTTCTTCATCCACACTTCGGACCAGAAGCCATCTGACGGTGCCTGCACGACGTTGACCTTGATGCCGGCCGCCGCCGCCTGCTCCTGGTAGGCGACCGCCAGCGTCGGCCAGGTCGGCTCCAGGGTGGCAACGTGAACGTCCACTTCGATCCCGTCGGGATAGCCCGCCTCGGCCAGCAACGACTTGGCCATCTCGATGTCCTGCGGGCACTCGATGTCGGCACGGTACTGGTCGTTCGGCTCGACCGGCGTGTCGCAGGCCACCACGCCCTGACCGCCAAGGATGAGGTTCACGAGCTCTTGCCGATCGGCCGCCAGACGCACGGCCTTGCGGACGCGCAGATCGCTGAAGGGCTCGACATCGGTGCGGAACACCAGACCGCGCCAGTTGCCCGTCGGGATCTCCTGCAGCATGAAGTCGCTTGACCCGGACAGCATCGGCGCCTGCTGCGCCGTTATTCCGCGCTCCATGTCGATCTGACCGCCAAGCAGCGCCTGCAAGCGGGCCTGGCCGTCGGGAATGCCAATGACCTCCATCCGTGCGACGCCGGGCGCGCCCTCCCAATAGTCCATGTTGGCCACCAATACCGTGGTACCCTCGGCATCGAAGCTTTCGACCTTGAAGGGGCCGGTGCCGACGCCCGTGGTGGCGATGCCGTCGCCCGAACCTTCGGGGATCATCCGCAACCGGTAGTCCATCAGCTGCAGCGGCATGTCGGCAAAGGGCGTGTCCAAGGTGATCCGGACGCTCATGTCATCCAGAGCTTCGACAGACGTGATCATCTTGACAGCCGAGCGCGCAGGGCTGTCACTCTCGGGATCAAGCACGCGGTTCAGCGAATAGACCACGTCAGCGGCATCAAAGTCCGAACCGTCGTGGAAGCTCACGCCTTCGCGCAGCTTGAAGGTCCAGACCGTGGCATCCTCATTTGCTCCCCAACTCGTCGCAAGATCGGCCTGGGGCTTGCCGTCAAGACCGGGACGCACCAGCCGATTCATGATCTTCTCGGTGATCTGGAACACGCGACCCTTGGAGATCGGATCCAGGCTCGAAGCGGTGCCAAATCCATATTCGTGGGCCTGTCTAAACGTGCCCGTGGGCTCGGCCAACGCCGCCGAGCCGGCAAACGCGATGGCCAATGCTGTTAGACTTAAGGTCTTTTTCATTCGGACTTCCTCCCAAGGTGCAGTTAGCGTTCAATTCCCAGCGTGCTGACGCTGCAAGAGGCTCGGTTGCGGGGCATCTTTGGACAAGCGACAATTGATGGATCGATGCATGAAGAAATTTTGATCCATAGGCGGGGTTCGGATCTTGATTCGGAGTTTCCGGGCACAAGGGAGCTTGGACAAATAGAGAAATTTGCCGAACCTATTCGCTTAGCCTATGTTGTCGCCTTGGCACCGACGAACGGATGACGCATGCCTTCAACGACACTCATCGCCATCGGAGGCGGTGGCGCCACGCACGCGAGCCATCCCGAGCTGGACCGGCTTTGCATTGAGTACACGGCCTCGCGGCGACGTGTTGGCTACATCGGCACGGCCAGCGGCGACGATGTGGAAAGGCACCGGAGATTCTGCGACGGGTTCAGGCCCTTTGCCGGGACCCTCTCGCAGCTTTCCAGCCAGGCCGATCAGGATCAGGCCCGAATCTGGGCCGAAGGACTTGACTTGATCTATGTTGGGGGCGGAAACCCGACACTTCTGGTTGATCACTGGAAATTGACGGGCATAGGGACAGTTCTCGTCGATGCCTTCCGGCGCGGCGTCACGCTTGCGGGTGTCAGTGCCGGGGCCATGTGCTGGTTCGAGAGCTTCCTGTGGCGCTCGCGGGACGATGGCTTGCAGACAGGTGAAGGGCTTGGAATCGTGAAGGGCTCGATGACTCCGCACAGCCAGATTGAACCGGATCGAAGGGCACGCATGCATGGCCTCGTGGCCGGCGGGGCGATGCCCGAAGGCTATGCGGTTGACGACGGGGCGGCGCTTGTCTTGCGTGAGGGTGAACCGGCGCGGTCCTACCCGTCCGAAGGACCTCCGTTCGTCCATCGCATCCGCCGAAGGAAAGGCGAGACCGCCCTAAACGCCTGAACCCGCCTCTCTTGCCATCCAGCGGAAGACGTCGTCCACTTCGCGCCGTTGCCGCGACGCGGGGCGGGTCAGCAGGTAAAATGACCGGGTCGGCGAGAGGTCGAGGTTGAAGGGTTTCAGCAAGCGCCCGGCCTCCACATCGGCCTGGCAGAAGGGAAAGATGCCAAGGACCATGCCCTGGCCGTCAATCGCCGCCTGAATGACCACGTTGGTGTCGACAATGATCGCCTTGTCCGTCAAGGACAGTCGCTCGCACCCCGCGACCTTCAGCCATTCCTTCCACTCGCTGCGATCCTGCTGATGGATGATCGGGAACTCCGCCACATCCTCCGGCGCATTGGGCAATCCCTGCCGACGCGCCAGTTCGGGGCTGAGGACCGGCGAATAGACAATGTCGAGCAACCTGGTCGCATCAAGGCCGGACCAAGTGCCAATGCCCCAATCCACGGCGATATCGCAGGTCATGAGGCTGGCGTCGGTGATCCTCGGGGAGTTGTGCAGCTCAAGGTCAATTCCCGGCAGTTCGTCGCGGAATCGGCCCAGCCGGGGGATCATCCAGCGCGAGGCAAAGATCGGGCCTACGGCCAGAGACACCGACTTTCGCGTCGATCTGACGTGGGTTTCCACTTCGGCCCTGATGCTTTCCAGCGACCTGGTCAGGACTTTCGACAAGGACCGCCCTGCATCGGTCAGGACCACCGCGCGGGTTTTCCGGATGAACAGTTTGCAGCCCAGGTCACGTTCAAGCCGCCTTATCTGGTTGCTGACGGTGGTGGCGCTGACGCAAAGTTCTTCGGCGGCAAGCTTGAAGCTCAATTGGCGCGCGGCTGCTTCAAAGGTGCGCAAGGCGGCAAGGGGCAGATTGCGCAGGTGCATGTGGGGCTCAGGAGCTATGGACCAAGATTCCTTCATCCATATTCGCCCGACAAGTCGTTTGTCCATCAATTCCTAAGTGACAGCATCACTCTCATGCCAGCGGGAAGGATCATGACCGGCAAGCGCAAGAAGCGCTCCTTGGCCCGACTTGACGAGGCGGGTCCGATCCAGATGCCCAGCCTGGAAGCCGTTGGTGGCCGGCTGAACATCCTCAGCGACGCGGACATGGCCCGCATCCATGAAGCTTCGCTCGCGCTTCTCGGCGACTTCGGGATGAGTGACGCACCTCGCTCCGTCACTGACCTGGTGTGTCGCGCTGGCGGCTCTGTCACTGGCGAAGGGCGTCTCGCCTTTCCGCGCGATCTGGTCGAACGCGCCTTGAACGGCCTCGGGCGCGAGATCACCTTGTTCGGACGCGAGACCGGTCACGACCTGAGGCTTGACCGTGCCTCGGTCTACGTCGGGTCCGGCGGCGCGGCGCCCATGATCCTGGATGCCGAAAGCAACAGCTATCGGGCGTCCACCCTGGGGGACCTCTATGACGCGGCCCGCTTGGTGGATGCCTTGCCCCACGTTCAGTTCTTCTCGCGCTCGTTGGTGGCGCGCGACATTGAGGACGACCGATTGCTGGACATCAACACGTGCTTTGCCGCGCTGGCAGGTACCGCGAAGCATGTCTTTGTCAGCGCCACCTGCGCGAACCATGTGCAGGACATCGCCGCCATGTGCCACCTTGCGGCAGGCTCGCCCGAGGCCTTTGCCGCGCGCCCGTTCCTGTCGCTAAACATAAATCACGTTGCCCCGCCCATGCGGTTTGCGCCCGAGGCGGCAGATGTCCTCGTGGCTGCCGCCAAGGCCGGAATCCCCTGCATGGTCAACACGTTTGGCCAGCTGGGCGCCTCAAGCCCCGTGACCCTGGCGGGGTGCCTGGCACAGAGCAACGCCGAAACCTTGGCGGGGATGGTTGTTGCCTGGCTTGCCAATCCGGAGGCCCCGGCGATCTATGGCGCACGTCCCATGGTCACCGATCTGCGGTCCGGCGGCATGGCGGGCGGCAGTGGTGAACAGGCGGTTCTGACGGCGGCGGCATCACAGATGGCGCGGCACTATGGCTTGCCCAATTCCACCATCGCGGGCGCCACAGACAGCAAGACGGCAGATGCGCAGGCAGGTTACGAAAAAGCGCTTTCAGTCACGATGGCGGCCCATGCCGGAGCAAATCTGATCACCCAGACGGCCGGCATGCAGGCGGGGCTGATGGCCGCCTCGATGGAAGCCTACGTGATTGACAACGACATGCTGGGCGCCATTCGCCGCAGCCTTGCCTTGGTCGAGGTCGGTTCGGAGACGCTTTGCCCGGAGATGATCGCGGAGACCATTCGCACCGAAGGCCACTTTCTGGGACACCCGCAGACCTTTGGCCGGATGAGATCGGACTTTCTCTATCCGGACCTGGCCGACCGCCGCTCGATAGAGGATTGGGAGATTGCGGGGAAATCCGACATTCGCGCCCAGGCCAAGGAGGTTGCGAAGACGCTTCTCGCCACGCATTTTCCCGCTGTCCTGGACGCTGCTGCCGAGACCGCGCTGCGCCAGGTTTTCGATATCCGTCTGCCACGGTCGAGGACACGGCCCCAATGAAGATTGCAATTTATGGCACCGGGGCCATGGGGTCGCTCTATGCGGGACAGTTCTGCGAGGCCGGACACGAGGTGTGGGCGGTGGACCCATGGATCACGCATGTCGACACCATCAATGCCTCGGGCTTGCGGTTGGACGGGGCCAGCGGCGATCGCAGGATCGAAGGCATCCGGGCCGTGCCTGATTTCGCGGACGTCGGCGAATGCGACTTGATTGTGATCGCTACGAAGATGGCCGGTGTCGGTCCCGCGGCTCGCGCGATTGCGCAGCATCTGACGCCCGGGACGATGATCCTGACCATTCAGAACGGTCTGGGCGCCGCCGAACGGATCGGCGCACTCATGCCGGTCGACAACGTCCTGCTGGGCGTCGCGGACGGGTTCGGCGCCTCGCTCAAGGGACCGGGGCATGCGCATCACAACGCGATGAACCTGATCCGCATCGGAGAGATTGAGGGCGGTCAAAGCGATCGCGCCGAGATGCTGGCTGGACACTGGCGCGGTGCGGGCTTCAACGCGCGGGCTCATGATGACATTCAACAACCGATCTGGGAGAAGTTCCTCTGCAACGTCACCTACAGCGCAGCCTGCACGGTGTTTGACATGACGGTCGGGGAACTTCAGGCACATCCCGAGCGTTGGGCAATTGCCTTGGGCGCGATGCAGGAAGCAAATGCCGTTGCGCGTGCCAAGAAGATCAAGCTGGCCATCGGCGATCCCGTGGAATACGTCACCGCATTTGGTGCCCTGATGCCCAACGCCCGGCCCTCCATGTTGCTGGATCACAAGGCCGGACGGCGTTCGGAACTGGACGCGATCAACGGACAGGTGCCCGAACTGGGCCGTGCGCTAGGCATTCCGACGCCGTACAACGACACGCTGGTTGCAGTGTTGCGGCAGCGCGAGGCGGCTTTCGACGGAGGGAACCCATGACGCGATCCCCTTCAACGTCGACCGCATGTGCGGCACCGAAACCGTCGGGGACTGTGCGCCGATGCCGCCAGCCCGTGGGCGGAACGCGTCAGGCGAAAGGCAGGCCCGAGATCTCGCCGTTGCGGGTCGTCCCGTCAATGCAGTGCACGGCAACCGATTGGCCCGCGTCCCAGAACGACCGGTCAATCAGCGAGAGACCCACGTTGCGCTTCAGCCTTGGCGACCAGATCGCGCTGGTGATCTGCCCAACCTGCAGTGCGCCGACACGAACGGGCCAAGGCTCGGCGCAGGTCGGACAGGGGCCGCCGTCAAAGACGATGCCTCGGATTTGCCGCGATGTTCCCGCCTTGGCGGCACGCTGCAATGCCTCGCGCCCAAGGCAGTCAACGCTGCCGTCAAGGTTGCAGAACTTCTCAAGGCCCAATTCCAGTGGCGTATTTTCCCGTGTCATCTCGTTGCCATAGGAAAGCAGCCCACCCTCTATTCGCTCGATCAGGTTGGGACAGCCGGGCGCGATTTCAAACGCTTGCCCGGCTTGCAAGACAGCGTTCCAAAGGTCACCGCCCAGGTGGCCGCCGTTGAGGTAAATCTCGAAACCTCCCTGCAATGAATAACCTGATCTGGCAATCAGCTGCCGGGTGCCGGAGAAGTCGACCCAGCCGAACTTGAAGAAGCCGATGTCGCGGATGTGGGGACCGAAGAGGCTGGCCAGAAGCGGCTCTGCTTTCGGCCCCTGGATGGCGAGGGGAGAAACGTCGGGCTCGTCGATGGCCACCCGCAAGCGGCGACCGATCGCCAACCCCTTGGCGAACAGCAGGAGATCGGAATCCGCCGCCGACAGCCAGAACCGGTCCTCGGCCAGCTTCAGAAGCACGGGGTCATTGACCAGTCCGCCGGTGTCGTCCGTGACCGGCACATAAAGGCAGTCCCCGACCTTGGCGAGGGAAATGTCGCGGGACGTCATCCATTGCACCAGCCACGCGGCATCCGGACCTTGGATCTGAACCTGTCGCTGGCAAGCGACGTCCCAGATCTGGACGTGGTCACGCAGGTGCCAGTAGTCATCTTCCACGGAGCGCCCGTAGGATTTGGGCAACAGCATGTGGTTGACCACTGAAAACTCGGTGACACCAGCCATTTCCGCCGAGGCCGTAAAGGGCGTCCGGCGCAGGCGGCGCGAGAAACTGAGGCCGTCAGCCATGCTCCGTCGAACACCAGAGCGAATGGCCATGGGGCGACAGGATCAGCGGGACATGATAGCGGCCATCTGGATCAGGCATGGTGAAACGGACGACCACCTCGTCCACGATGCGGATCCCGTGGGTCTGCTCGACACGGCTCTCCCAATAGCCTCCCGTCTGAAAGACCATTTCGTAGCGGGCGGTCGGCTCGGGGGCGGCAACTTTCCGAACCAGGCGCCCTCCATCGTCCATGGTCGTGTCGAAGAGGGTCTCGCCCGTGTCGAGGTTGACTAGCCGCACCGCGATGCCGCCCGCGTGGCTGCCGTCCACGGCGTTGAGTGCATGCGACGAAACGACCGCCGTCATTCTATCGACGCCTTGTCGCGCTTGTCCGAAGTCGCCGCGACGATCGGGCTGATCACGCCCCTGCACTTCACGTTGAGGCAGGCCGTTTTGCCGCTGGCGATGGCGCGTTCCAGGGCACCGGGGAGGGCGGCTCGCGAGGTAACCAGTTCCCCGAATCCGCCGAGGCCCTCGAACATCGTGTGAAACGGGATGTCGCGGAAATCGGTGGCATAATGCTGGCCGTTGGCAAACAGCCGTTCCTGTTGCTGACTGATGCAGTCCAGTCCGCCATTGTTGTCCACCACGACAACGATCGGAACGTTCTCCTGAAAGCAGGCCTCGATGGACAGGCCACCTGAAAGGAAGGCTCCGTCGCCGGTGACCAGAACCGCGGTCCTGTCGCGGTTAAGGTTCTTTGCCGCCAATGCAAAGGACACGCCGACGCCCAGCAGGCTGTAATTTCCGGGGTGCAGGACTCCGCCAAGAATCAGCCCCCGTGCGGCGGCGATGTTGGTGGCTATCTCGTTCCAGAAATGGGTATTGCCGCCGTCGAAGACCAGCCAGTCGCCGTCTTTCATGCCCGCCTGCACGTCGAGCGCCAGTTGCAGCGGGTGCATCAGTCGGCCTTCGGCTTCGTCATTTGCGGTCTCGGCCGCAATGTGATCACTCCAGTCCCGCACCCAGTCCGCGCGACGGGACCGTTGCAGTTCAAGCCAATCGCCCCAAGTATTTCCGACCTCGGCGAGCGGGCGAAGAAACGCGCCCGGATCGGAGAGGAGCTGCACGTCGGCACCGAAGTTGTATTCCAGTTCTTCGTGGCTGCCATTCACGCAGACCAGCCTGGTGTCGGCCTGAATGAAAGGCGGATTGCCGAAGTTCATCTGGTTGTCCAGCCGGCAGCCTACCATCAGGACCAGATCGGCCTCTTGGATGGCGGGCTTTGACGGGTGATACTGGTGGAAATCGGCAAGACCCATGAAGGCGTCGCAATCCTCGCCCAGCATCTTTGTGTGGTAGGGCACGTTGAAGACCGGCATCCGGAGCTTTGTGGCCGCCGCGGCCAAGGCCCCTTCGGCGGCCGACCACCAGATTCCATGGCCGCCGATCAACACCGGGCGTTCGGCCGCGCGAACCAGCGACAGAACTTCGTTCAGCCGCTCCGGATCGGGCCAGGCGCGGGCAACCGGCTGGTCGCCGCGGTCGAAAGGGCGTTCGTCGCGGCCGACGTCGGCCGGGAAGGAAGAGAACATGATGTCCACCGGCAGCGACAGATGGACCGGGCCGGGATAGCCCGTTGTCGCAGCGCGCCAGGCGCGGTCGACAAATTCACCGATCCGCTTGCCGTCGGCGATCTGCACGGAGTACTTGGTCAGAGGTGCCGCAATCGCAACATCGTCGATTTCCTTGAACCCGCCCGCACCTTGGCGTTTCAGCGTTGAAGAGCCGGTCACGAAGATCACCGGACTGCGTTCGCCCCAGGCCTCCAGCATCGCAGGCACCGCATTGGCAAAGCCTTCCGGCCCCACAAGGCAGACCGAGGGCTTGCGCGTGATCCGCGTATGGCCGTCCGCCAGATGCCCAGCCACTTGTTCATGCGGGCAATTGATCACCGGCACCTGGCATTCCATGAAGCCTTCCAGCGCAGGATTGCAGAAGCCTCCAGCCAGCGTGAAGGCGTGGTCCACGCCCTTTTCTTTCAAGGCTCTGGCCAGAAGTGCTCCGCCGCGGATGGTTCGGTTGCTCGTCATCGTCTGGATTGGCTCTCGTATGGGTCAGGTGGCGGCCGGTGCCGGCACGGCTTGATGCCTGGTTGCATGATGCGCAGCTTGGGCGCCGGGTGTGAAGAGGACTTGATTGGTGATGTCTTCAATGCGGCTGACTCCGATTTGCGCCATCGCCAGATCAATGTCCTCGGCGAAACACTGCATCAGTGACTGAAGGCCAGCTCCACCCGCCGCGGCAAGGGCGTAAAGCGCCGGGCGGCCCAACATCACGAAGTCGGCCCCAAGTGCGAGGGCCTTCACGACGTCCTCGCCGTTGCGAATGCCGCTGTCGAACAGCAATGGGTAGTCTGGGCCGACGGCGTTGCGGATGATCGGCAAGAGATCAATTGCTGGCGGCGCGCTGTCCAACTGGCGGCCACCGTGGTTCGAGACATAAACCGCGTCAACCCCAAGGCCTTGCACTCGGACGGCGTCAACGGGCGAAGTGATTCCCTTGACGATCAGCTTGCCGGACCAACGCTCCCTCAGCTCTTGCAAGAACGCCCAGTCCGCGCCCGCACGGCTGGCCTTTCTGTCGAACCCCTTGCTTTCGGCGGCAAAATTTCGTGGCTCCGGCACGCCATGCACCAGGGTGGAAATGGACCATCGGGGATGCAACGCAAAATCAAGGAACGCGCGCGGAGTCAACCGGAACGGCAAGTTGAAGCCATTCTGCTGGTCCCTGGTCCGCCGCGACACTTCGGGCACGTCAATGGTCAGGATCAGGGTGTCGTAGCCTGCGTTCCGCGCGCGTTCGACCGTGCTGAACGAGGCGCGTGCCGTGTGTCCGAAGTAGAGCTGGAACCAGGCCAGGTCACCGCTCCATCGCCGCATGTCCTCCAGACTGCTCGAGCCAGCAGACGACAGGCAGACCGGCACATTCGTGTCCGTCGCATATCGCGCAATCAGCGCATCGCCCCTTGGGCAGGCCAGATTGCACATCCCCATGGGCGCGATGCCAAGCGGCAGGCCGTACTCGACCCCAAGGAACTGCGTGGCCAAGGACCGCGTGCCCACATCCGCCATCGCACGCGGTTGCAGGGTGATGTCGTCGAACCTGGTCTCGTTTCGCCCTGCGCCCACCTCGCGCCCGGCAGATCCTTCGAAGAAGTCGAAAATCATGCGCGGCAGGCGCTTCTTGGCGAGACGCTTGGCATCTTCGGTCAAGAAAATTCTGGGCCTCTGTCTCACGTTGGTCCAATCCGCCGCGGAAGTTCAGTTCGACGGCAAAAGTATCGGCAGCCAAAGGGGCCACACCAATCGAAAAACCTCCGGCACCTATTCGCCAGCGCTATGTTTGGACAGGGACCGGGTCGCACACATAGCAGGGGTGAATAGATGCCGCGCAGAATTCGATTAGTTCATTCAAGACATCGTGCGATAGCCTTGATGCACCAGGACCGGGGGCGTGGCTCTCGGGCAGACCTGCACATGTATTGCCGCAAGCGCGGCCGTGCCGAAACTGAATGGAAGGAAGTCATGAAACTCTTGAAACCAATAGCCGCAGCCGTGCTTTTGTCCTCGGCCGCAGGACTGAGCGGCGTCGCGCAGGCTCAGGACCATGTGGCGCGACTTTCGGTTCACTGGGGACCGAAGCATCACAGCGCCATTCACACGCAGATGTTCGCCGACGAGGTCAACAAGCGCGCCGAAGGCCGGCTGCGGGTCGATGTCTTCCCGTCGGGCCAGCTCTTCGGAATTCGCGAGCAATTGGGCGCCGTCACTTCGAACGCGGTCGAAATGGGCGGGATCGTCGGTGTCGTGTCCTTCCCGCCGATCAACAAGAACTACAACGTCGTGTCCTTCTCCGGGCTTTTCGACAGCTATGGCGAGCAGCGGGCTTTCTTCACCGACGATGCCGCAGGCCAGGCCGTCTGGGACGACATCACCAAAAAGTCGGACACGGTTCTCCTGATGTACAACCCCGTCGGCCCGGTGATGACCTTCAGCACAAAGGAATTGAACGGCATTGAAACAATGGCCGGCCTGAAGGCCCGCGCCTTGATCGGAGCCGAACGCCCGATGTGGGAGGCGCTCGGCGCGAACACGGTCTCGATGCCCACTGGCGAGGTTTATTCCGGCCTGCAGACCGGCCTGATCGACACGATCAACAGCCCTCCGGGCTCGATCCGCGCGTTCAGCTGGTGGGAATTCCTGACCCACGGCCAGAAGCCATATCAGTACTATGCTGACGCATACATCATGGCCAATGCCACATGGTTCAACGGCTTGCCCGAGGACTTGCAACAGCTTCTGATGGACGTTGGCGCCGAAGTCGGCAAGATCTCGACCGACACGATCCTGAGAACCGGCGAAGAAACCCTGACGGAGTTCCAGGAGCGAGGAGGCATAGTCAACACGCTTGCAGGGGACAAGCTGGCAGCCTTTCAAATGCTGATGACCGACAAGGTGCAGCCAGCGGTCGCCGACAAGATCGACGCCGAGGTTCTTGACGCCGCCAAGGCCTTCGCTGCCAACTGAGCAATGACATGTCAGGCCCCCGTCACCTGCTGCGGGGGTCTGTCGATCCAGCGGGTGGCCATTCAGTGACGCTGATCCTTCGTCCCCTTCGGGCCGTGAACCATGTGTTGGAAATCCTGACCGCGGTCCTGTCGTCCACGATTGCCGCCATCATGGTGCTGGCTTTGACGATGAGTGCGGTCACGAGATACGTCAGCGGCACGGGATACGACTGGTTCATTGAACTGCCGCCGGCGTTGGTGCCCTGGCTGGTGTTTCCGCTTCTCGGTCCGCTGTTGCGGTCCGGAGCACACATCCAGGTGGACCTGGCGCCGAACTTGTTGGGCGGCAAGGCACTCTGCCTGCTGCAAGCCTTTGTCTTTGCGACAATGCTGGTGGGGGCGGCGATCTTCTTCATCGCCGGCAACGAGGCTGTGGCGCTGTTTCGACGGCTGGGCCAGTTGATGGAACTGGAGATCGAACTGCCGATCTGGTGGATGTACCTGGCATTTCCCACGGGATTTGCCATCCTCTTCCTGTTCTCGCTCGAACTGCTGCTGGAGACGCTGGCGAAACTGGTTGCGCCGGAAGAGGCCGTCCCATGAAATCCGCCGCCATCCTTCTGTCAATGGCCCTTCTCGTCCTTTCGGTGCCGATCTTCATGGTCTTCGGATTGGGAAGCGCTACCGTGGCGATCTGGGGCCTGAAGCTTCCTTGGTCAACGCTGATCCAGGTTTCGTTCGGCTCGATGACCAAACATGTGCTGATCGCCGTTCCGTTGTTCATCTTCGCGGGCATGGTAATGCTGCGCGGAGGCGCTGCCGCAAGGCTCGTCCACTTTGCGACCACGTTGGTCGGGCATTGGCCAGGAGGCCTGGGCATCGCGATGATCCTTGCCATGGGTTTCTTTGCCGCCTTTTGCGGATCAATCCTTGCGGCCATCACGGCTGTCGGCACGATCATGATCCCGCAGATGGTGGATCAAGGATACCCCAAGCCCTTCGTCATTGTGCTGGCAGCGTCGGCGGCGTTTCTTGAGGCGCTCATCCCGCCTTCGAACGCGGCAATCCTGTTCTCCGCGCTGACGGATGTACCCGTGTCGCGGACCTTCGCCGCGGGCTTTGTGCCAGGGTTCGTGCTGATCGTCATCTTGGGCGTGGTCGTCACCTGGAAGTGTCGCCACCTGAAGAACCCGAACAAGGCGACGGTCAGCGAACGCCTCGCTGCCTTGTGGGCCGCCATTCCGGGGCTGTTCACCCCGGTCATCATTTTGGGCGGAATTTACGCTGGGTTGCTGACACCTTCGGAATCTGCAGCCGTCGCCGGAATTTGGGCCATCCTGATTGGCATGCTGGTCTATCGCGAGCTCACATTCCGCGGCATAGTCGGCGCCCTTCGCGAGACTGCACGCATCACCGCCGTGATCTTCGCGATCATCGCAATGGCCACCTTCCTGAGCGTCGTTCTGACCTACAACCAGACGCCGCAGAAGATCATAACCTATTTCACCGAGATGGGCGGAACGCCGCTGACATTCTGGTTGTCGGTCGCAATCATCTGCCTGATCCTTGGCACCTTCGTTGAAATCGTCCCGGTATTCTATCTGACCGTCCCGATCTTCGCCGCCCTTGCGCTGTCGCTGAACCTGGACATCCTGCATCTCTATGTGGTTTTTGTCGCTTTCGCCGGGATCGGGATGATAACGCCACCGGTTTGCGTCGGCATCTACACTGCGGCGGGCGTGGCCAGGGAACGCCCCGAGAAGCCCTTCCGAGAGGTGCCGCTTTTCGTCTGTGTCGGCATTGTTTTCGGGTTGTTGATGATCTTCTTTCCGGCGGCGGCGACCTGGCTGCCTGAGATCTTGAACTAGGCCCGTTTTCGCAACGCATCGACGAACTCGACACGCGCGGTCAACTGGTTGGCGAAGAGATCCACGAAGGAAAGGGCCTGTCGTGAGAGTTGCTCCTGCCCGGCCGCGATGATCGACACGAAATAGGTCAGGTTCTGGATCACCGGGCGAAAGACGACGCCCCCCATGCGCACCGCTTGCTCGGCCGAAAACGGATCCACGACGGCCAAGGCTCCGGTTTCGCGGACGAGCGCGCCAGCCAGCGGCATGTTCGCCGCCGATAGACGCGACCGGCTTTGCAGTTGTTGCGACAGGCCAGGGTCCATGGACATCATCGTGTCGGGATAGGTGCCACCGAAGGTCACAAAGGTCTCGGTGAGAGCCACCTCTTCGAGGTCGATGGTGCCTCCTTCCTGGGCCAGCGGATGGTCCTCGGGCAGGAGACAGACGTAGGGCGCAGAAGTCTGAAACATCGTCTCGACCCCTTCGTGGTTCGCCTCACGCCCGACAATTCCAAGATCGACCTGACGCATCTGCACTGCGTCCAGAATGGCAGGGGTGTTTCGCGAGTTGATGGTGAAGCGGATTTCGGGATTTTCACGATAGACCCGACCCACGGCGGCAGGCAATTCGATCAACGCAATCGACTGGATCGTGCTGATTGAGATAGTCCCTCCCTGGGACGTGCGGATCGACTTGGCAAGATCTTGCAGCCGATCGATGCCGACAAACATGCCTTCGACACCTTTGTAGAACTGTTGCCCTTCAACCGTCGGCGTCAAGCCGCGCCCAACCCGCACGAACAGGGGGAATCCGGCTGAGCGCTCAAGGTCTGCAATCAGCCGACTTACGCTGGGCTGCGAAATATGCATCATGTTCGCAGCCTCAGTGATTGAGCCGCAGCGAATGGTCGCTCGAAATGCTTCCAGTTGCCTTAGGTTCACAGTCTCAACTCTTGCGCTTTCCCTATGTGTCGCTTCTAAACATTTGTCAGTGCTTTGCATAGGATGGGAGGTTTCATCTCATTTGAGTATGGGTTCATATGCAAATTAAATTGGCCCTGTCCGGCGCAAGTTCCTACGCTTTCGGCACAAGGCAACGACAAGCTGACCAAGATGCCAGGCTTCCGATGACCAACTTCGCGTTCCCGAAATCTGCTTGGATCGACGACGAACTGTCGATGCTGGAAGACGCCTGCCGCCAGTTCTATGAACGTGAATGCGTGCCGCATTACGCGGACTGGGAAGCCGAAGGCGCATTCCCGCGCGACCTTTGGCGGACGGCTGGCGAGATGGGATTGCTGGGCGCGGAGGTGCCCGAGGCGTATGGCGGTCTCGGTGGTTCCTTCGCCCATGACGCTGTGATCGCC
>VYCX01000568.1:0-5185 GCA_009843725.1 Boseongicola sp. SB0675_bin_26 | reverse complement strand
GATGGCTGGGGCGGAGGATTGCACAACTCGATCGTGATCCCGTACCTGATCCACTACGGTTCGGAAGACCAAAAGCACGACATCCTGCCTCGCATGATCTCGGGCGAATTGATCGGGGCCATCGCGATGACCGAACCGGGGGCCGGATCGGACCTGCAGAACATCAAGACAATTGCCGTGAAGGACGGCAATCACTACCGGATCAGGGGATCGAAGACTTTCATCACCAACGGAGCGCTTGCAAACCTGATCATCGTTGCCGCCAAGACCGACCCCGACGCCGGGGGACGCGGAATCTCGTTGATCCTGGTCGAAACCGACGGGTTGGAAGGCTTTCGACGGGGGCGAAACCTGGACAAGCTGGGAATGAAGTCGAACGATACGTCGGAGCTGTTTTTCGACGACGTGCGTGTTCCGACTTCGGCGCTTCTCGGCCCGGAAGAGGGACAGGGATTCGTTCAGATGATGCAGCAGCTTCCGCAGGAACGCTTGCTGGTGGGCGTCTATGCCGTCGCCCGGATCGAACGGGCGCTCCGCCACACGGTGGACTATGTGAAGGAGCGTGCGGCTTTCGGCCAGAAGATCGCCGAGTTCCAGAACACGCAATTCGTGCTCGCCGAATGCGCGACCGAAGGAACCGTTGCCAAGACATTCCTTGATGCCTGCATCGCCGAGCACTTGGAAGGACGGCTGACAACCGAGAAAGCCTCGATGGCGAAGTATTGGCTGACCGACCTGCAGGCGAGGATCATAGATCGCTGCCTGCAGCTCTTTGGAGGCTACGGCGTAATGGCCGAATATCCGATGGAGAGGATGTATCGCGACAACCGGATCGAGCGGATCTACGCAGGGACCAACGAGATCATGAAGCTGGTGATCGCTCGTGGGCTGTTGAGGGACTGAGCCATGAACGAGGACATTCTGCTTGAATCCCGCGAAGGTGCCGTTGCCCGGCTGGTGCTGAACCGTCCGGCGGCGCGGAACTCTCTTTCGCTGGCAATGCTGGATGAATTGACAGATGCAATCACCCGGCTTGGAGCCGAACCTGAAGTGCACGTGATTGTCATCGCTGCCAGCGGGCCTGGTTTTTGCGCAGGTCATGATCTGAAAGAGCTGACGGCGGCAAGGGAACAGCCCGATGGGGGAAGGGCGTTTTTTGAAATGGCGATGGGGAAATGCGCGCGCCTGATGATGTCGATCGTGCGCTGTGCCAAGCCGGTGATCGCCGAAGTTCATGGGATCGCGACGGCGGCAGGCTGCCAGTTGGTGGCTGCATGCGATCTGGCCGTCGCCGCCGATGATGCGCGGTTCGCAACACCCGGTGTCAATATCGGGCTCTTTTGCTCGACTCCGATGGTCGCGCTCACGCGCAACGTCGGGCGCAAATCAGCCATGCGGATGCTTTTGACCGGTGACATGGTGCGTGCCGAGGAAGCGCAGGCCATGGGCCTGGTCAGCGATGTCGCTGCTGCGTCCGACTTGACGGAAACCACAATGGCGCTGGCAAGCCGGATCGCCGCGAAATCTCCTGCCACGATGAAAATCGGCAAGGAGACATTTTATGCCCAGATCGAAATGCCGTTGCCCGAAGCCTATGAATTTGCCGCCGAGGTCATGGTTCTGAACATGCTGGAGCCTGATGCCCAAGAGGGAATCGGGGCCTTTTTCGAAAAACGCGCACCGCAATGGAATCCACTGTAAGCGAGACGGCCTGATGGAATGTTGCGGACCGGGATTTGCTTCGCCTGCGGATGCGATCAAGGCGCCACACGAGACGCTCCTGTATACGATTGCCATCTACACCGGCACCGGCGTTCAGGAACCGGACTATCTGGCAACGGTGGATGTTGACCCGGAAAGCCCGACCTATTCTCAGGTCATTCACCGTCTCGAGATGCCCGGCATCGGGGACGAACTGCACCACATGGGCTGGAATGCCTGTTCGTCATGCTTCGGCGATGCAGGCATGTCGCGCAAGTATCTTTTGCTGCCGGGGGTGCGGTCGAGCAACATCCATGTCGTCGACACCGCAACCAATCCGCGCGCGCCGCGTTTGCACAAGGTGATCGAAGGGGCGGAGATCAGGGCAAAGACCAATCTTTCCGGCCCGCACACCGTGCATTGTCTGGGATCAGAGATCATCATCTCGATGCTCGGCGATGCCAAGGGCGAGGCGCCGGGCGGCTATCTGCACTTGAACAACGAGTTCGAGATTGTCGGT
The DNA here is from genome assembly GCA_009843725.1 of Boseongicola sp. SB0675_bin_26. Classification (GTDB taxonomy): domain Bacteria; phylum Pseudomonadota; class Alphaproteobacteria; order Rhodobacterales; family Rhodobacteraceae; genus JAJEFO01. The sequence continues at coordinate 2,964 of VYCX01000568.1, read as the reverse complement.
CGCTGGGAAAGCTCGATGGGCGACATCAAATTCGGCTACGACTTCTGGTATCAGCCGCGTCACAACGTGATGGTCAGTTCGGAATGGGCCGCACCGAGCACCGAACACCTTTATGCCCGGATTCGATCTGGAAGAGGTCGGGCATCTCAAGTACGGGCGCGAATTGCACATCTGGGATTTCGAAAAGCGCGAACCTGTCGAGAGTTTCTACCTGGGTGAAGACGGCCTGCTGCCGCTGGAGGTCAAGTTCCACCACGATCCCGACAGCACCCACGGGTTTTGTGGGGCGGCGCTCAGTTCAAACGTCATTCACTGGTGGAAGGACGACGTCGGAAACTGGCAATGGGAGAAGGTGATCGACGTCGAGAACGAACCGCATCCCGAATGGCCGATCCCGGTGCCTGGCGTGATGTCGGCGATCCTGGTGTCGATGGACGACAAATACCTGTATCTGAACAACTGGTTGCACGGCGACATGCGCCAGTATGACATCTCGGACCCGCATGCTCCGGTCTTGACCGGGCAGGTCTGGATGGGTGGCCTGTTGGGCAAGGCCCCCGAGGTGAACGGTGTCAAGATGGCCGGTGGCCCGCAAATGTTTCAACTGAGCTTGGACGGCAGACGGCTTTACGTGACGACCTCGCTGTTCTCCACCTGGGACAATCAGTTCTATCCCGAGATCCGCGAACGGGGCGGGGTCCTGATGATGATCGATTGTGATCCGGCCAACGGCGGCATGACACTGAACCCGGACTTTGTCGTCGATTTTGGCAAGGAACCGAACGGGCCATCCCGTTGTCATGAAACACGCTATCCGGGTGGTAACTGTACGAGCGACATATGGCTATGACCACGTGTCGGGTTACCATTGCAAACCGCGAAGATGCGACTTTCGAGGTCGAGGCGCGCCGTCCATTGCTGGAAAGTCTGCGCGAGCAGGGGGTCGATCTGCCCTACGGCTGCAAATATGGCGGTTGCATCACCTGTGCGGCGAAACTGACTGAGGGCATCGTCAATCAGCGGCGGCAAGTTGCGCTGAACAAGCGCCAGATCAATGCGGGATACGTGATCTTGTGCGTTGCGCGCCCCATGACGGACATCACGCTTGAGATCGGCGTCGACAGCCACGGGGAGCTTTATCGCAACCCCTTTCTCGACCCGCTGGAGCCCCATGAACTGAAGGCGGGCATCGCCGCACCAAAGGCTTGACGATGGACCATAGGCAACCTTACTCGGACGACGATCTGCAGGGAATCCTGAAATCGGTCAAAACTGTCGCTATGGTCGGCGCGAGTCCCGACAGGACCAAGTTCAGCTACGGCGTGCTACGGGTCTTGAGCGAAACCGGATACGACATGATCCCCGTCAACCCGCTTCCCGGCCTTGCAGAAATCCGCGGCATCAAGGTTTATCCCAGCCTTGCCGCGATCGACCGCCCGGTAGATATGGTCGAGGTCTTCCGCCGCCCCGAAGACCTCATGGGTGTTGCGCACGAAGCCATCGAGATCCGTGCCAAGGTTCTTTGGGGCCAGATCGGCGTAGTGGACCACAACGCCGCGACGATTGCCGAGAATGCCGGCCTGAAGGTCGTGATGGACCGTTGCCCGAAAATCGAGTTGTTCCGCCCGTTCTGGAAACCCAAGCTCCACTTGGGAATCTGACCAGGCAATTCAAATGGAGGAGTCCACAGTGCGCGATGCAGTGATTTGTTCAGCCGTACGCACTGCCGTCGGCACCTTCGGTGGCGCCTTGGCGGGAACGCCGCTCACGGAGTTGGCGACCCATGTTGCGGTCGAGGCTATCGGGCGCGCGAACCTGCAACCCCGCGATGTGGATCAGACCGTGTTTGGCAACGTCATCCATACCGAGCCGCGAGACGTGTACCTGTCGCGCGTTGCCGCCATCGGTGCAGGCGTGCCCGAGACGGCGACGGCCCTTACGCTGAACAGGCTTTGTGGCAGCGGGTTGCAAGCGGTCGTTACCGGGACCGAACAAATCCTGCTTGGAAATGCCGGCATCGTGCTGGCCGGCGGTGCCGAGAACATGAGCCGCGTTGGCCATGTGATCGGCAATGCCCGGTTCGGAGCGAAGACGGGCGACATTTTGGCGACCGACATGATGGTTGGCGCTTTGACCGATCCCCTCGGCCATGGACACATGGGCGAAACTGCGGAAAACGTGGCCGAGGCCAGCGAAATCGACCGTGAGACCCAGGACGCATATGCACTGGAAAGCCACCGGCGTGCCGCCGCTGCAATCGATTCCGGGCGATTTGACGGCCAGATCGTGCCGGTCACTGTGCAACACGGACGCAAGGATTTCGTCTTCCTGCAGGACGAACACGTCCGCCGTGACGTTAAGCCCGGCGACCTGGCAAAGCTGCGTCCGGCTTTCAGGAAGGACGGTTCGGTCACGCCAGGCAATTCCTCGGGCATCAACGATGGTGCCGCAGCGTTGATCGTCGCTGATTCGGACATTGCGCGAAACAAAGGCCTGTCCGCGATTGCGAAGGTTCGTTCAAGCGCCGTCTCAGGCGTCGCGCCCGAAGTGATGGGCATGGGTCCTGTTCCAGCGGTGAAGCTGGCGCTGATGCGAGCTGGCCTGACGGTGGATGATTTGGCGTGCATCGAATCGAACGAGGCGTTTGCCGCTCAGGCCTGCGCCGTTTCGAAGGCTCTTGGTTTCGCGCCTGAGAGGACCAACCCGAACGGCGGTGCGATTGCCCTTGGGCATCCGGTCGGCGCGTCTGGGGCGATCATTCTGACCAAGCTGATCCACGAACTTCGCCGCGTCGCCGGACGATACGGTCTGGCAACCATGTGCATAGGTGGAGGCCAAGGGATTGCCGTTGTAATCGAGAACCTTGATGCTTGTGCTTGAACGAAGTGCAAGTCGTCGCCGTCACCGATGCAGGAACAAGCATCCATGATTTGAGGCAAGCCCGGATTCGGTCTTTTTCGACGG
>VYCX01000055.1 GCA_009843725.1 Boseongicola sp. SB0675_bin_26 | reverse complement strand
ACATGGTGCGCCCGAAGAACTGCCGGTCCGCCACCTGACCGGGCAGCGGCACCCCGTCGATCTTCACTTGTGCAGATTTTGCTTCCAGAGAGACCGAATACATCTCGTGTTCCTTGGTGGCCGAGTTCTCTTTGGTCACCTCAACCGGCAATGGCGGCCCCATGTCATTCCATGTCATTTCAACCGTTGCGCCCGATCCGCGCAATGTCTCGGAATACCGGGTCTTGAGGTCATCTGGCTGTTTTTCGACGCTGTCACAATCCCGCCAAGTCATCGCCCCACGCCCGGCTTTGCCGACAAAGGTGGGCATCTTGGTGACCCAGCCATCCACGATCCAGCGCATCATCCGCTGATTGTCGGTCATGATCAGGTTCGGTACATCCGGCCACCCGCGGGCCTCCTCTGGTGCGCCCAGGATCAAGGCGGCGTGGCCACGTCCATAAGGCGACAACGCGACCCGGAAAAACAGCGCCAAGGTATCGTAATGGTCCTGATTAGGGTCTTGCTTGAGGTAAATGCCCGGGTTTTCCCCCGACCAATCAACCCGACCGGGATTGTGGGAAATGCGTTCACTCATGCCCAGCTTGCCTCATATGTCTTGAGTGCATCTTCAATGAAAGCGCGGCGTTCCTGCCCCTGCAGATGATCACCGGATTTCAGAATTTCCGCCACCTCAAATGACACCTCCTTTTGCAAGGCGCCATCGTCACGGCCGTCCTGCAAGGGAATTCTCAACACGGTATCGCCGGCATATGTGGGTATGACGCCACCTGGAAAGTTGTCTGTGGGCTGTGGTGGTGCCTCACCGTTTTGCAGGGCGCGCACGGCGTTGCGCAGCATCCGGCGCGCCTTGGCCACACCGCGATCGGTGAAAGACAGGTTCTCACGGGAATGAACATTGATCGGTCCCTGGCTGACCCATGCGTCATAGTCGCCGGGGTCGCGTTGACGCATCTCGTAAGGACGGTCTGGACCCTGGCCATAGAAATCCGTTTTGCCATAGCCCACTTCGTCGCGATTGGTCATGCCGCGCGGGTCGTCGTTGAACCGTTCTTCCCGGAAATGGCGCCACGCAATGACCATCGTATTGGTGTCGTCGATTGGCGTGATCCACCGGGTCAGCCCGCCACGCCCAAAATACCGCGACCGGTCGGGGATCGGGAAGTGTCCGCCATTCTGGGTAAAGGACGGCAGCATGTGGTCATGCACGCGCACCCAGATGAAATCTCCATCGCGGCGCACATTGGTGTAGAAATCGCCTGTCGCACTGTCGTGGAATTCGATCATCGGCATATGGGCGAAGGCTTCGTGAAACTGCACCCGCGCCGCCTTGGTGTGCAGATAGACCACGTGAAACGGGTCCCAGGCGTTCTCCATGACCTGAAGCCAGTTGCAGGGAGACTTAATCAGATAGGGAACAAGTTCATCGCCTTCATCGTCAAACGTGTCCATGACCGGAAATGGCGGCTGGGTCGCCCCCGGCCCCATATAGATGAAAGCCAGGCCCTTGTATTCCACAACCGGATAGGCCCCGAGACAGGCTTTCTCTTTGACCTGGCTTGCGGGTGGTTCACAGGGTGTTTCCAGAACCGTCCCGTCCATTCCGTATTTCCAGCCATGGTAGGAACAGCGGATACCGCCCTCTTCAACGATGCCGAATTCAAGGCTCATGTTGCGATGGCAACAATGTAGATGGGTACAGCCCAGCTTGCCTTCCTTCTTCTCGCGAAACAGGATCAGATCCTCGCCCATGATACGAATTCGATAGGGGAGATCGCCGATTTGATCGGTCATCGCGACCGGCATCCAGAACCGCCGCAGGTATTCACCGCAGGGCTTTCCCGGACCGACTTCAGTCAGTTCGGGGTCATGGCTCTGGTTCCAGACGGATTGCTGATCATGTCCACGAAAGTTCCCTTCCGGGGTCGTGAAGTGATCGTTCATGGTCTCCTCCGTTCGTCTTTGCGTTTCTCAACCTGCACGTGCGTCATGGAAATGGATCCGGCACAGGCGCCGTTCCGGTCCAGATCGATTTGACCTGCAGGAAATCCTTGATGGCGGCAGGCCCCAGTTCGCGCCCGTAGCCAGAGCGTTTGATCCCTCCGATCGGGCTTGACGGGTCAACACTGCGATAGTGGTTCACATAGACCGTACCGGCGTTGATCGCGCCCGCGACCCGGGCCCCCTTGCTGGCGTCACTTGTCCAGACGCCGCCCGCCAGCCCATAAATGCTGTCATTGGCAAGGCGGATCGCATCTTGTTCCGTCTCAAAGGTTGTGACCGCCAGAACCGGGCCGAACACTTCCTCACGCCACAAGGTCATGTCCGGGGTCACACCGTCAAAAATGGTCGGCCCAACATAGTATCCTTGCCGGTCTGCACCGGTCGCCACACCATCCAACAGGCACTGCGCCCCTTCGTCGCGCGCCTGCGCAATCATCGCACTCACTTTCCGGTAGTGGGCACCATTGGCCCGCGACGACACCTGCGTGGCAGGGTCCATCGGATCACCCATGCGAAGCCCGCGCGCGCGCTGAAGCAAACGGGCGACGATCTCCTCCTTGATCGACGCCTCGACAATCAACCGCGACCCGGCCACACAGGTCTGACCGTTGGACAGGAAAATGCCCGACACCACCCCGTTAACGGTCGTCTCCGGGTCACAATCGGCAAAGACAACCTGCGCCGACTTTCCACCCAGTTCCAGGGTCGTTGGGGCAACGCATCTGGCTGCAGCCTCAGCTACCTTGCGGCCCCCAATATCAGAGCCTGTAAACGTCACTTTGCGCGTCAATGGATGGCCCACCAGCGCTTCGCCAACCTCGTGACCCAGACCCGTCACAACGTTCAGCACACCAGAAGGCAGGCCCGCCTCATGGGCAAGTTTTGCGAATTCCAATGTTGACGCAGAGGTCATCTCGGAGGGCTTTGCCACCACAGTATTGCCCGCCGCCAAGGCCGGAGCCAGCTTCCACGCCAGGATCATCAGGGGCGAGTTCCAGGGCGTAATCGCCACCACGACACCGTATGGCAGCCAGTGGCTTTCCGCGGACACGCCGGGGACGGCAACATGCTGAGGTTCCGGGCGAAGGTTCCTCGCCTGCTCTGCGGCGTGACGATACCAGGAATGCAGCCCGGAAAACTGCCCCCTCACTTCCGTGATGCGTTTGCCATTGTCGCGCACCTCGGCTTCGACCAACTCCTCCCATCGGGCCTCAAGCGCAACTGCCAGACGTTCCAGGACATCCGCCCGCGCAGCCCCATCAGCCTCGGCCCAGGGACCGGCTTGAAAGGCCAGGTGGGCCGACTGAATGGCCTCATCTGCCTGTTCTTGCCCGCAGCGGGCGATCCGGGACCAGACACTGGCTGTTGAAGGGTCCTCGCTCTCGATCCATGGACCGGACCAAGGGATGGAGGCGCCGCTCACAAAGGGGGTCAGGCTGATCGCCTGCCGGTTCTCCGATCTGTGTGCAGGTGTCATCATGAGGTCTTTCGGTGTTGGGCTGCGGGCAGCACTGACATGCTGGAGTCGAGTCTGGAACTTACGAAGTTGACTCAGTTATAAATGTGTATACTGTAAAAATACAAGCTAGGATCTGCATGGCGACCAAGAAAGCCGCCAGCAACTTACGGGCGACTTGATTGCCGAGCAGCGCGTTTCATTTCGGGGCAAGGACAGGGAGGATCAGGTCAGCATGAGCACAGCGACCGTAGAGGTCCAGGATGTCTGGAAGGTCTTCGGTGC
>VYCX01000343.1 GCA_009843725.1 Boseongicola sp. SB0675_bin_26 | reverse complement strand
GCCAGATCGGCGACTACAGCTTCGAAGTCGGTGCCCTGACGCGCGACATTGCGGAGGGTTACGAAGCGCTGGTGCGGCAGTGACATCCCCGCCGGCACAGGCGCGCGGCACCCAAGACGCCTGAAACGAAGCGACTCGACGTGGAGGGTGCGACGGGTTGGGGCCCGTTGCGCCGCGAGTCCGTGACGGCCGCAAGACCCTGCTGACGTCGCGCCAGATGCCAGCATGCATGCAACGCGCGAGGTTCGATCCCGGCCCGTGGTTGCGCTCGGCCCGGAAGCGTTCCCGGGACCGCTTTCCCAGGCTTGCCGGACGTCTCCGTTTCGATGCGGGCGCATTGTGGACTCGCGTCCGTCAACTGGACGCGAGTCCACACCTTGCCACGCGCCGCCTGCCGGACTTTCCTGATCCCGTCCTTCGCTGGCCATCAGCGTGCCACGCGGCAGGCGACTGAAGCGCCTTCGGGTCGCGGCGTGCCCTGCCTTCCGGACGAAGCCGGGCTGCGCAGCGGGACAGTTCATGACGGCTGCGCCGCCATCAACGCCGCCTCGGTGACCCGGTGTCCGGCACCGAGTGGCGGCAGCCAGGATGAGAGTCCCACGCAAATGGACCTGCGACGCATTTGCTGACGCAAGAGATCGTTGAATTGGCGCTGGCACGGCGGCAACCGCCCCATCTCCGTCCGCGCCAGTTGTCGCGCGCGCATTGTTCGCCCTTGCGGCCATCATGCCTTGCCGGTGACGCCGTTCCGATCATCCTGCATCGCGGATTCAGACCCGTACCTGTTGCTCGTGCGAATGCCCGAGCCTGCAAATGCGGTCGTCGGATATGGTCGGGAACCTCTCGCGTCGGACCGCGCCTCTGTGGTGCACCCTGACCCGGAACGAATTGAGGTCATTCCGTGTCGACAGGCTCACCGTCCTCATGGCAGGGCGGCCCCAAGGCTCCCGTTTCGGAAACGCTTTCAGCGAGGCAATGCGGGATTGCAGGGACGTTTTCAGGAAACCGGCTGTTGCGGTGATCCGCATGATTCACCGATGACGCGTGCGGCCCAGCGCGCCGCGTCTGCAACGGCCGGGTCAGCGTCGTCGGCAAGATCCCTCGCGACAGCCAGCAGCGAGGCATCTCCCGAATTGCCGATGGCATAGAGAACGTTCCGGACAAACCTGTTTCGCCCGCTCCGCTTGATCGGCGAGCCCGCGAACTTCCTGCGAAACGCCTGGTCGTCCAGGCGCGCGAGTTCGCCAAGGCGTGGCGCGTCTAGATCGTCCTTCGCGTCGTAGCGCGCTTCGCGCGCCGCGTGCGCAAACTTGTTCCAGGGACAGACGGCCAGGCAGTCGTCGCACCCGTAGATGCGATTGCCGAGCTTGGGACGAAGGGCCTCGTCCACGGGACCGTCGTGCTCGATCGTGAGATAGGAAATGCAAAGTCGCGCATCCAGCTTGTACGGTGCCGGAAAGGCGTCGGTCGGGCAGATGTCGAGGCAGCGGCGGCAACTTCCGCAATGGTCGGTCTCCGGAGCGTCGGGCGCGATTTCCGCGGTGGTGCAGATCACGCCGAGAAAGAACCAGTTGCCGAGGTCACGGCTGAGAAGGTTCGTGTGCTTCCCCTGCCAGCCAAGTCCTGCCGCTTGCCCGAGCGCCTTTTCCGGCACCGGAGCGGTATCGACGAAGACCTTGACTTCGCAATCAGCCTCCTCGACCAGCCAGCGGGCCACCCGCTTCAAGCGCTTCTTGACGACATCGTGGTAATCGCGGCCCCGCGCGTACACCGAAATGACACCTCGCTCACGCCGTTCAAGATCAGCAAGGGGGTCATGGTCCGGGGTATAGGCCTCGGCCAGCATGATGACCGAGCGCGCCTCCGGCCAGAGTTCGGCCGGATTCCCGCGCAATTCCACCCGCCGCTCCATCCAGTGCATCTGGCCGTGCCGCCCCTTGGACAGGAACTCCGCCAAGCGGCCGGGAACGTCGGGCACGGCGTCCGGGCGACAGACACGTGCCGCCGCAAACCCCTCGGCCCGGGCCATCCCGACCAACCGCTGCTTCAGCGTCTCTTGCACGCTCATCTGGCGAGGGGCGGCGTGAAGCCGCTCCCGGCGGTCGCCAGGCCCGGATCAGAAGTCCAGATCGGCATAGTGAGAAGATGGGGGGAAACCCGGAACGGTGTCTGCCAGCAGGCTGCGAAAGGCCGGCCGGGACTTGATCTTCGCATACCAGTCACGCACCGTCTGGTTCAGGCTCCAGTCCACATCCGAAATGTAGTCGAGCGCGGAGAGGTGCGCAGCCGCAGCAAAGTCCGCGAGCGTCAGCGCGGGACCTGCAAGCCAATGACGCTCGTCAAGCAGCGAGCCCATGTACGCGAGGTGCGCCTTCATCGCCTTCGCACCCGACTTGATGCGGGCGCTGTCCGGATGCCCCTGCTGGGCGATCTTCTTGGTGACCCGTTCATGGAGCAGTTTCGAGGTCACGTCGGCATGGAACTTGTCGTCGAACCAGCCGACGAGGCGACGGGCCTCGTGGCGTGCGGCGGGGTCCGTCGGCAGCAAGGGCGGCTCGGGATTGCGATCCTCCAGGTATTCACAGATCGCGGCACTCTCGGCCAGGAGCAGCCCGTCAATCCGGAGGACCGGAACCTTGCCCGCCGGATTCCGACGCAGGAACTCCGCGCTGCGCTCCCAGTAACGCTCTTCGACCAGCTCGACTTCGAGCCGCTTCTCGGCGAGCGACAGGCGCAGCTTGCGGCAAAACGGGGAAAGGGGAACGTGATACAGTCTGATCATTGGCGATACGGGTCTCCATGTGCGGAACCTCAATGCCGTGCACCGCATGGAGATTCAAGAAGGGCGGGCAGAACAGGATCCCGACCGGAACTCAAGGCCGGGAAGCCCGGGAATCCGGCATCGCTCGAAGCGGGACGATCGCCTGTCGAGCCGAAGCGCAACGTGCCGTTCATCGATGCACTTCTCGATGACGCCTGGACCTGCCGGGAAGTTCCTCCTGGGCAAGACTCGGTCTCAGGCGACAGGCGCCGCCGGAGATCCGGGCCTTCAGTCAGACTTGCGTCTTCTGACCCTCGCGCGCGGCTTTCCTCTTGCGCCTGCAAGGCACGCCAGCCCGCCGGCCCCGATCGAGCCGTAGCGGCCGAAGTCCGATCAGGACCCGCTCACGCTGTGCGGCATCAAGCCCCAGCAAAGCCTTCGCATCCTGGGTCAAGCCAACGGAAGGCCGTGCATCGGCAACCCTGGCTGGCTGCATCTCCCGGCGACGGGCATGCACCCGTCGGCGGTTCCCATGAATCAGTCTCTTCGCCAAGGTCGAATTCAACGAATGGGCAGGACCCGACGGCACGATCGTGCATCACCCGGCAGCCGTGCCTCTTCCCGCCCACGACAGGGCCTTCGGTGATCGACGCGTCGGCCTTGCGCCATACCCAGTGCCCCCTGCATCTGCCCGTTCCCACAGGCAGTCGGAGAGGCATCTGATTGCCTGCAGCCCTGCTACCGTGTGGCTCCGAAAGCCGCCGAGAGATCGGGATGCTCCAGCACCCCTGCCGCGCCCTCGTGGCGTGCGCCCACGAATGCGCCCGTCACGACGCCGGGATCGTCCCCGGCGGCAAAGGTCGAGACGAACACCTCGGTTCCCGCCTCCGGTCTCACGCCGATGGTGTAGCCAAGATCGCCATCCCCCCAGAGGTGGCCGCTGCCTGGTTCGCCGGGATGCGTCTCCCGGTCCCAGGATTCGAG
>VYCX01000303.1:1421-3751 GCA_009843725.1 Boseongicola sp. SB0675_bin_26 | reverse complement strand
TGGTCTCCTCCCGCTGCGCGTGGGTCGGCGCCAGGATCACGGTCCGTCTCCGCGCTTCCGGGGGCAGCGCCAGCCAGAGCCGCGCCGCCGTCTCGGGCAGCCTGTCCGGCGGAAGCTCCTTCACGTCGGCGCCGAGGCTATGGAGCGCGAGATCCGCGTCCCCCGCGACCATGTGCGTCACGGCGGCCTTGAGGTCGACGGACCGCTGCCGGAGGATGTCGTCCATGCGGGCCGTCTCCATGCCGGCCTCCTGCAGCAGCCGGAACGGCTGTCCCGCCTCGACCGACCTCAATTGGAGCCTGTCGCCGACGAGCGCGAGCCGGGAGGCCCCGAGCCTCTCCGCGACGTTCTGGAGGCTGCGCATCTGCACCGTGCCGATCATGGACGCCTCGTCGACCACGATCACGGCGCCCCGGAACCGCTCGCGGGCCTCCCGAAGCTCCGGGCCGTCGGCATCGCCGAGATCCCCGTAGCGCGCCAGCATCCATTGCAGCGTGGTCGTGCCGATCCCGGCCTCCAGGGCCAGGACGCGGGCCGCCGCCGAGGACGGGGCGAGGCCGATCACCGGGCGGTCCCCGGCGAGGCGGACGACCTCCTTCAGCATGCGGGTCTTGCCGGTGCCCGCGAATCCCTGCACGCCGACGATGCTGTCGTTGGACAGCAGGATCGTCCGGACCGCGTCCCGCTGCCCGTCGGTCAGCGAAGTCGCGTCAAGCCGGGCGGCGACGGCCCCTTCGTCGGCCAGCGGTGCGGCCTTGTCCCGGCCTTCCCGCATGGCTGCGATCACGTCGCGTTCCGCCTCGAGCGTCTGTCGCGTCGTCAGGTCGCCGGACCTCGTGTCCACCAGGTTCCTGTCATCCCGGAGTCTGTCGATGGCCGCCTCCAGCTCCCCGTGCGAATGCCGGCCCGGATCGCGTCCCAGCGCGGCGGCGAGCAGGTCCGTCCGCCTGAAGACGCACTGCCGCTCCTCAAGGTGCGCCGTCGCCTGCCAGACGGCCTCCAGCGGCGACAGCCTCGGCTGCTCCGGCGTCCGCTCGGGGCGTGCCTTCCGGTCCCTCCGTGCCTCGACAAGACCGAGCGCCTCGGCCCGCTGCCGCCAGAGCTTCACGAGTTCGCCCTTGACCGGCTCAACCTTTTTGCCCCGTGTCGCGAGGGTCGCCGCCTGCGCGTTCGCGGTCGTGTACTCCAGGCCCTCGCTCTCCATGTGTTTCAGGATGTCCTGCCGCCGCGTCGAGAACGCCTCAAGCCACTCCCGCGACCAGCCGGCGATCTCGAAGCTCGGCAGCCCGCCAACCGTCGTCGGCACCAGCTCGTAGCCGAGATCCCTGAGCCGCCGCGCCAGGTCGTTGCGGTACCAGGCGCCGAACACGCGCCGGTTGCGCCTGAGCAGCGTCGGCTCGACGCTGCGCCACTCGCCGCTCCTGTTGCGCGTCATGTTCGCGACGACGGCGTGCGTGTGGAACTGCGGGTCGTTGTTGCGGCTCGCCATGTGCCGGAACGTCGCCGCGATCATCCCGTCCGCCGCCTCGCGCGGCCTCCGTCCCGTCGCCGGGTCGTATCCCCTGGTCTGGAGGTGCTCGCGCTCGATCCAGTCGAGCGTCGCGCGGACGGCCTCGTCATGGGCGTGCATCACCGCCCGCCTGCCGTGGTAGAGCGCCTCCAGCGAGACCGACTTCGGCGCCGAGAACGTCATGTCCCAGCCGGGACGGTGCTGGCGCTCCCCGTCGATGACGCGGCCCAGCATGACGTCCGTGCCGGGCACGTGGCCGGACAGGATCGAGATGAACCTGCGCTTGCCGACGCGCTGGCCGAGCCCAAGGGCCTCGGCGCCCTCGCCGTGCCAGCGGTTGGCGGAGCGGTGGGAGCCGTCGTTCCGCGCGAGGTACTCGTGCAGGAAATAGCCGAAGGTCTGCTCGGCGCTGGCAAGCTGGCGCGGGCCGGAGAGCATCAGAAGGTCTCGGCGGCAGCCAGGGTCGGACGCGGCAGCCGGGTCACGAAACGCGGGAACGCTTCCGGGAAGGAGCTCAGTTCCGCCCCCGCCGTCAGGTGATCAACGTGTTTGGGCGTCCACCCTTCATCGGTGCTCAAAATGCGCATCGTGCGGCAGTCCGGTGACGGCAATCCTTCGGCATGACGGCCTCCTTGACTGGCAACCGGCACAGTCGCCACGGCAACGCCAAATTGCAACATCCTGTGCCGATGGTGAAGCGTCTCTTCATCTCCATTGGTGTTGAATTGAACCGGCAGAACCGATATCGGCACTGCACGAAGAAATGGAAACAGCGGCTTGGGAAGACAGGCGCGAGCCATTGCAGGACAGATGACCAAAC
>VYCX01000303.1:0-1411 GCA_009843725.1 Boseongicola sp. SB0675_bin_26 | reverse complement strand
AGCGAAGTCCACGCGCTTCCCGTTCATTCTCTTCCGGTCGATCGTCCCCTGGATTGTGCCTGCTTTCGCCGCCTGACGGAGCTTGGGAACGAAAATGTCTGAAGCGGAGCACCCGGAATACGATCAACTGCCGGAAGATGAATGCTGGATGGATCACCTCCGGCGACGCCTGCCCTACTCGTTCCAGAAGAGGTGCGAGGGGAAGAGTGAGCGAAAGAAGGGAGGGAAAAAATACCGTCTGTCAGTTCTGTCAGGTCCAGGGCTCTTGAGCGCTGAGTATCACAATTTCTGGCGGCGAGGCTATGCGTACTATGTAGCTGGAAAGCTGATGGACATGCAAGACGCGTCGAGACTGTGGATCGGCTACAGGCAGCTGCTGGCCGACCGGGTGCGTCGCGGCGAGTCGAAGTATGATCACTTGGGTCTCTTTTACCCGGCTTCCGAATACTACAACTGCATGCAGCTTGAACGACTGTGGTCACCGGTAAGCGGCAATCACCTGGACCGGGAGCGGGTGGTCATGACGAACATGTGTCAGGCGATTGAGTTGTGTCTCAAGGCGGTCAGGGTCCATGCAGAGTACAAGGAGAGCCGTCGTTTCCTGTTCGAGGAAATTCATGATCCCAAGGAAATCTTCGGATTTCTTCCGGACTCGCTTCAAGAGGCCATCAGGCAAGAGGCGAAGGGCTTCGCCAGACAATATGCGGATTTCAGGACGGCTGTGGAGCAGGATGTGCAGCAACTCCAGGATAAGCCGAGACACGATTGGGATTGGGAAGAGATCGGCATGAGGATGGAGGCCAATCCGTACACGGCGATTCTGGACATGAACGACCCATGGACTGATGATGACGGCTGGTTTGACGAGGCATTGGGAAACACCGGCGACAGCATCTACCATCGATACTCTCCGGACGAAGGTTGCGATCCATATCCGGTAGTGCCGATCCACAACGGCCTCATGCTCGCCAGGTTTCTCTACGAGCACCTGTTCCCGGTGCCATCGTCGACAGACGGGACGGTCGCGAGATTGATTAGCTCGGGCAATGGCGCGTTCGGGGTTTCTGGGCAACAACTGCCCGGCAGTTCCTATTTCCTGGCAGGTTGCCGCGGCCAGCGGCATTTTTTCCTTGGCCGATGCGGTATGAATTCGGGACATGCCGCATTTTAGGCCAGCAGGGAATGCGGAAGGGAGATCGGTATAGATGCCGCCTGTTTTGTTGCGCTGAGCTATTGGGACCTGCCAACCGTGACGCATCGTGACGTGATCGGAAGACATGTCCAAATGAGTGTGCCGACGGTCTACTTGAAGTGACGCGACAACTTCTTCGTATGTTTGGCGAACGTCGTTGACATGGGAGCGATTTCGCTATGGCGGATGACGATTTTTCCAGCCACCTGAAATCAAACG
>VYCX01000379.1 GCA_009843725.1 Boseongicola sp. SB0675_bin_26 | reverse complement strand
GTATTTGCATCAGAAAGTTATGGAATGTTAATCTGATTTTCTTGGGACAGCAGTGGTATCCAGTGTTTCTTCGATCGGAGTGGCGGGATCAAAACCATGGATCTGGTACAGATCTACATGGTCCACCTGCAGTCGCTCTAGACTGGCTTCAACTTGGCTCAAGATGTGGTAGCGGGAAGTGCCGCGTGCATTCGGGCTTTCCCCCATCTGGCCGTGCACCTTCGTCGCGACCACGACTTCATCCCTTTTCGCGCCGATGTTCTTCAGCGACTGTCCAAGAATTTTTTCGCTGTTTCCGCCGGCATAGATGTTCGCGGTGTCGAAGAAGTTGACACCGGCATCGAGAGCCGTCCGAACCAGGTCGTCGGCCGCCTCCTGCTGAAGTTGGCCGATTTGGCCCCATACGTCGCCGGAACCGCCAAACGTCATCGTGCCAAGGCAAAGTTCCGAAACAAACAAGCCGCTTTGGCCGAGTCGTCGATACCGCATTTTCTGATCCTTCGAATTCGAGTGTTGCTCCTTGGAGCCTTGGGAATTCAACAACAAGCGGGACTGGACTCGGACGCCACTAGCGGCAAAGCGCCTTTTGGGCCATGGAGCGCTCACGAATCTCAAGCAATGTCCCTGACGAGATTTCGTTCAATTCACTTTCTCCGCTCATCAGTTGTCCTTGATTCCGCGCCTAGACCTTGGAAAAGTCAGGGCACCACTTCAGAATTCCCTCTTCGTAGCTCTGCCTTGCCTCAAGTGCCGCGGCCCATCTGCGGACGTTCGGATATCTGTCAAAGGAAAAGCCGCAACCGAAGATCACGAAATACAAGGGTATCCATGAAATGTCAGCCAGCGTGAACCTGTCGCCCATGATCCACTCCCGGGCTTCAAGCGTGACCTCCAGCTTCGTGAAACAGGCACCAAGGATCGCTCTCGCCTTGTCGAAATCGCTGGTGCTGAACTGTTTGCCACCTGCGTGTTTGGCATGAAACTCCCTAAGCTCCTGGTTCTTTTGCAAAGCGTCATATTTCGCCTGCTCTTCCGGCGTTTTCTTCAGCTTTGCGGCGATCTTGGTTGCGTAGACGTACGGCTTGCAGGCGGGCACATGGATGCCGGCGGCCAAGTGGAGCCATTCCATCATTTCGTCGTTGTTTTTGGCCCTCAAGGTCGGTTCGGGATAGGTTTCATCCAAGTAGTCTATGATGTCGTTCGACTCGATGTGCACCACGCCATTGTCGACCAGCGTCGGCACCAACCCGTTAGGATTGATCCCAAAATACTCTTCCGAGATGTTCTCTTTCTCCTTTCGGTCGATGTGGTGACGGGTCCAGTCCAGGCCTTTCTCGATCAGGGTCAAGCGTACGCGCATTGAACAGTTTGATATCGCGCCATGATAGAGATGAAGACCTTCGAAGGCCTCCACCGATTTGTTGGCGGGAACGATAACGACCATGGCTGGACCTCCTGGGGAAGCGAGCGGTGACGTTGGCTATGACGCCCCGATCTGAGGTTCGAGGCGTCAAGTTTCTTGTAGCGCTATTGGTTCAGCGCCTCGTAGATTTCCTTTGCATTCGGAATGCCCCTCTCGGCGTAGTCGGCGTAGATTTCGTCCATGCTGGCCGCGATGGCAGCCTCCATCTTGGCGCGCTCCTCGTCTGTGGTGACAATCCATTCGAAATCCAGGTCACCGGTTGTGAGGTTCTCCTCGATCCATACCCTTGCCACGTCGTCTGCGCCTTGGAACGACTTGGCGAGTTCAAGAGACATCGGCAATCCTGCCAGTTCGTCGATAATCGCCTTGTGTTCGTCCGACAGGCCCTCGTAACGTTCCTTGTTCATGATCGCAAAGGTGACCTGGAACGTCGCGGGCGTATTGTCGATGGCGTAGTCGGCAACCTCGTCCAGGTTCCAAGGCGGCATCAGGTTGTTGACCGAGGTCACGACCACGTCGATCAAGCCAGTGCTTAATCCCGTGTAGTGCTCGTCAACTGGCAACGCGACCGGGACAGCCCCCAGCCCTTGAATCGCAGGGGTGGTCGTTGCCGCAAAGGGAACGATCTTTGCGCCTTTCATGCCTTCCATAGTTGAGACGTTCCTGTTTCCAACCAACAGGCTGCCCGCAGGGTTGCCTATCGCCAGAACCTTCACCTCGGACCATTCATCTGCAAGGTATTCGTCGTAGATTGCCCACAGGCGCTCCGTTGAGTCGACAGGGTTCGTGGCTTTGCCGGGAAGGATCGCCAGCATGGTCTTGGGGAAGATGGTGGGAGTCAGCGCCGCGACGCCAAACGTGATGTCGGCGACGCCTTCGATGGTGCGCTTGTACTGCTGGACAGGACCGGCACCCAGCTGTCCCGCCGGGTACAGCTTCATGGTCAGCGTTCCGCCTGACCGTTTCTTGATCTCTTCGCCAAACCATTTGAACATTCCAACATTGGTTTCATGGGAAGGCGGCACAAAGGTTCCGACACTTAGCTCGTCTGCCGCCACGGATTGACCAGATACCACAGATGCACCGATGAACGCTGCAATCATGGTGAGCCGCTTGATCATCTTCGTTCTCCTTTGTTGTTAGGGCGCAGACATTCTTTTGCCGGCGCGCTCGCCAAAATTCCATTGATTGAGTGCTTCGTTGACTTCTCGGGCGTTTGCGACGCCCTTGCTTTCGTAATCGGCGAAGATCGTATGAAGGCCTTTCTGTTCTGCAGCATCCATCTTGGCGCGTTCTTCGTCCGACTCGACGGTCCGCTGGCAGCCCTTGTCTGCCTCGGCAATCACGATCTTGGCGCGGTCGTCGGCCCCGTCGAATGACTTGGCCAGTTCGAGAGACATTTGCGGACCTGCCAATTCGTCGATTGTGGCACGGTGCCCGTCCGGCAGGCTCATGCACGGAACCAGCTTGGCACCTTTCAAGCCCTTCATGGTGGACACGTCTCGGGTGCCAGCATTTGGGTTTCCGGCAACGGTTCCGACGGCCAGCACTTTCACGTCGCCGCATTCGTCGGCGAGGTGCTCGTCGAAGACCTCCCGGATTGCACGGGTCGATTGATCAGCGGTCCCTGCCTTGCCAAGCAGGATCGCCAACATCGGCTTTGGGAAGATCGCGGCCGTGCAGGCGGCAACACCGAAAACGACTTCGACCACGCGCTTGTACTGCTGATTCAGTCCAGCGCCAAGTTGCCCGACCGGGTGCAATTTCATTGTCAGGCTGCCACCAGACCGCCATTCAATCCCCTCTCCGAGCCAGGCAAACATGCGAGTATTGGCATGGTGCTGCGGCGGCACGAAAGTCGCGACTCCGAGCACTTCGGCAGTGGCCGACCGGGCGGTGAGTTCAGGCACTGCGCATATGGCTACCGCAAGGCTGAATCTCGTTTTCATCACACTTGCTTCCTCCCAACATCAGGAGAGCCAGGCAATTAGTTTAGGATCCCAAGAAGAATCTCAATGACCCCAAACCTCACGATGCATGCCCCATATCTGCACATACGGGATCCCATTTCAAGTCAGTTTCTTGGAAATTCGGCAAGATTCCCGATCTTCTTGACATTGGGATCCCAAAATTTTTCTATAGAGGAATGGAATCCATCGACACCGAAATTGCCAGCCGCATACGCCAGGACATCATTTTGGGCGCCTACGAATCCGGAGAGCGCCTGTCCGAGGCACAGCTGTGCGAAACCCACAAGGTATCAAGGACGCCCGTCAGGCTGGCTTTGCGCCTGTTGGAGCGAGAAGGCGTCATCCGCAGGGGCGAGGGCCG
>VYCX01000436.1 GCA_009843725.1 Boseongicola sp. SB0675_bin_26 | reverse complement strand
GTCGGAGTGGCCTCCAAGTACCAGAACGAATGCCGACAATCCGGTAATGCCGAGCAAGGCGTGACGGAGCGTTGAATCAAAGGGGCTCAGGGCCGCTTTCGCTCGGCATTACTCCCGCAGCGATTCCGGGCAGGGTACGGCTCTCACTCAACAAACGGAGAGCATGCAATGCCTGCAACATCCAAGTGCCGCGCCCTTGCGGAGACCCTTCTGGCCGAGTTCGACGGCCTCTCCCGTTCCTTCGCCGACGAGCGTCGGCGTCAGCGCGAGGGAAAGCTCTCGGAGAGCCGGCTCGACAACTACCGGTGCACAGCCCGTCACTTCCTGATCTGGCTCAGCCTCGCCGGGATCGAGCTGCGGGCGGTCGACGGCTCGATCATCCAGCGTTTCCTGCAGCACGAATGTCGTTGCGGTGCGTCCTGTGCGTCCGTCCGTGTCAGGCGTTGGAACAGGCGCCGCACGTCGGCCGAACTCATGTGGTTCGTCCGTTTCCTCGAGAGTGCGGGACACATCGAGACAACCGGCGAACTGGAAGACAACCTGCGTCTGCTGGATGCGTTCCTCGCCGGCTTGGGCGACGAAGGCTATACGGCCAACAGCGTCAAGTCCTTCCGCTACGCATGCACCGGTTTCATCGTCTGGCTGCATCTGTCCCGCATCCGGCTCCGGGACCTGACACCGGATGTCTTCACGCAGTACCTGAACAAGGAATTCGTCTGCTCGATCCCCGGACTGTACAGCAGCCGCCGGAAGCGGGGCACGGAAGCCTGCCATGGCCAGCTGCGCGGTTTCCTCAGGCATCTCGTCTCGATCGGACGGATCGCCCCGCTGGAGCCCGTTCCGCTCGAGCCGGCGCTGCCCGCAAGGCTCGAGCGGTTCGCCCTCTGGCTTGAGCGCCATCGCGGCATCGCGCCGAGGAGCATACGCCAGCATGTCCGGGCAATCACGCGAATGCTGCCCGCGCTTGGGGACGATCCAGGCACATATGACGCATCGCTGATCCGGTGCGCACTGCTCGACGCGATGCGGCCCTGGTCGCACAGCACCGCCCAGCATCTGGCGACCTCCGTGCGCATGTATCTCCGGTTCCTGGTCTCGGAGGACAGCGTGCCCGCCACGCTGGTCGCGGCCGTGCCGTCGGCGGCCCAACGGCGCCTGTCCGGCCTGCCACGGCACATCCCGCCCGACGACGTCGAGCGTGCCATCGCCAGCTGCGGCGGGAATCCGGCCGGCCTGCGCGACCGGGCGATCCTGCTTCTGCTCGCCCGGCTCGCGCTGCGGGCGGGTGACGTTGCCGCCCTGCGCCTCGGGGACATCGACTGGGACAGGGCCGAGATCCGTGTCGCCGGAAAGTCGCGTCGGCAAGCGGCACTCCCGCTGCCGCAGGATGTTGGCGACGCCCTGCATGCCTACATCGCCAAGGCAAGGCCGGCGACCGATGAAGACAAGGTGTTCCTGCGCGCCATGGCCCCGGCGCGCGCCCTCGCGGCTCCAAGCACTGTCAGTGGCGTTGCGAAGCGCGCGCTCGACCGTGCCGGCGTCACGACCCTCGCGGGACGCGGGGCGCACGTGTTTCGCCACAGCCAGGCCACCGGCCTGCTCCGGTCGGGGGCCGATCTCGATGTCATCCAGGCCCTTCTGCGTCACGCCTCGCCGGGCACCACCGCGATCTATGCCAAGACGGACACGGTCATGCTGCAGGAGGTTGCCCAACCCTGGATCGGGGGGAGCGCACGATGACCGCCAGCATCAGCGACAATGTCGCCCGCTTCGTCGAGACGAAGCAGGCGCTCGGCTACCGGTTCACGCAGAACGAACGGATTCTCAAGAGGTTCGCGCGCTTCGCCGAGGCCCGGGGCGAGACCTTCATCCGGGCCGCGACCGTGCTCGAATGGGCATCGTCGTCAAGGACGGCATCCTCGACGACGAAGATCAGGCTGCTGCGCTTCGTGCACGACTTCGCCCTTTGGCTGCACGCAGAGGACGAACGCCACGAAGTGCCGCATCGCGATGCGCTGGGCCGCCGGCCCTCGTGGAGACCGCGACCCTTCCCGATGCCGGTTCCGGACATCCGGAAGCTGCTGGACGCGGCGCTGTCCCGGGGTCCGGCCGGGACCATCGCGCCGCTGACCTGGCACTACTTGTTCGGTCTCATGGCCTCGACCGGCCTGCGCATCGGAGAGGCGCTCGCATTGACGCTGGAGGACGTCACCGATGACGGTCTCGTCATCCGGGACACGAAGTTCGGGAAGACAAGGCTGGTCGTGCTGCACCCCACGAGCCGGGAGGCCCTGGATCTCTACCTGGCGGCACGTCTCAGGGAGAGGACTCCGGACCGGCATCTGTTCGTGATCGCGACCGGCCGACCTCCCCAACGCGAACACGCGGACGTCGTGTTCCGCGAGCTTGCGGAACGGGCAGGCCTTCGAAAGCCCGGCGAAAGACGCGGACCGACCCCGCACTCGCTGCGGCACGCCTTTGCCGTCAGGTCCCTTGAGAACATGCCGCCCGGCGCCCGACCCGGGCGTCACATGCTCGCCCTCTCCACCACGCTTGGCCATGCTGAACTCATGAGCACGTTCTGGTACCTGGAGGCGACCCCTGTCCTTCTGCGCGGCATTGCCGAGGCCACGGAGCGCGCATTCGTGAACGGAGGGGCCGATGACTGATCTTGCCCCCCACTCACGGCCTTCCTGCTGGAGCACCTTCCTGTCGAGCGGCGCTTCAGCCGCCATACCGTGCAGAGCTACAGGGAATGCTTCCGGCTGCTCGTCCCCTACGCTGCCAAACGGGTCAAGACCCGTCCCTGCACACTGAAGATCGAGCACCTTACGGCCGCGCTCGTTCTGGCTTTCCTCGACTTCCTGGAAAGCGAACGCGGAAACGGCGTCAGCACCCGCAACAATCGTCTCGCCGCGATAAAGTCTTTTTTTCGCTACCTGGAGTACCGTGTCCCGGAGTGCCTCGATCTGGCGTTGCAGGTGCGCGCCATTCCGCAGAAGCGCGCCGACAAGCCCCTGATCGACTGGCTCGACCGGACGGAGATGCAGGCGATCCTGGATGCACCGGACACCGGGACCGTGGCAGGACTGCGCGACCGCGCAATGATGCACCTGTGCTTCGCGGCCGGGCTCCGGGTGTCGGAGCTGACCGGGCTCACGCTCGACAGCCTGTCGGGTCCGCAGCTCGAGACCGTCCGCGTCATGGGCAAGGGGCGGCGCGAGCGCGAACTGCCGCTCTGGAAGGAAACGCGGACCGCCCTGAACGAATGGCTCGATGTCCGGCCTGCGGTCAACAACCGCTACCTGTTCCTGAGCGCCCGCGGACGGGCGTTGAGCACGGACGGCTTTGCCTACATTCTCGACCGGCATGTCGCCAAGGCGGTCCTGGAGACTCCGTCGCTGGCGGGCAAGCGGGTGACCCCGCATGTGCTGCGCCACGCAACGGCAATGAGCGTCCTGCATGTCTGTCGGGGAGACCCGCGCAAGGTCTCGCTGTGGCTCGGCCATGCCGATGTCAGGACCACCGAAGACTATCTCAGGGCGTGTCCTGCCGAGAAGATGGAAATCCTTGAAGCCCATGCGCCGCCCTCCATCCGGCGGGGGAGCTTCAAGGGCGTGAAGGACAGCCTGATGAAGGTCCTGGAAGGCAAGTGACCGTCGGGAGTAATGCCGAGCGAAAGCGGCCCTGAGCCCCTTTGATTCAACGCTCTGTCGCGCCTCGCTCGGCATTACCGGATTGTCGGCATTCGTTCTG
>VYCX01000498.1 GCA_009843725.1 Boseongicola sp. SB0675_bin_26 | reverse complement strand
AGTGAAGGTCGTTCGCGCCTTTTGCGAAAGGTACGGCGTGGCCGAATCGACCTTTGGCCGGCTGGCCGTCAACGACGGCAAGCTCGTGCCACGGATTTCCTCTGGCAGCCGGATCGAGCCTGAAACCGCCCGGCGCGTGGCGGAGTTCATGGCGCAGGCCGATCGCGGCGAGATACGCTTGCGCGGCCGTCCCCGCCGCAAGAAGACGGAATCAAGCGACTACCGCATGGCGGAACTGGTCAACCAGGAGACCTCGATTCACACCCCCGGAAGCTTCGCCCAGCACGAGCAGCGCCACCGCTACCACGTGTTTGCCGCGACGACGAACGAAAGCTGGGTGAAAGCGGACATCATCACTTCGGATGTTGGGGCGCTCAAGCCCGGCACCGACGGTTTCCGGCTGTTCTTTTCGCCGATGGACAACGGCATCACGCTGGTGCGCGCGCTCAGGGCGCTGCATGCGCTTCATCCGGACGTGCCCGTCCAGGTCGTGATCAAGGGTTGGGGTCTGGAGGATCTGCGCAACACGATGAGCCGAATGGTCGACCGCCTGGCCGAGCACCCGCGCACGGCCTTCGTGATGACCAATCTCTATACGCGCGAAGCGGTGCATCTCGACAAGACTGCCGAGGATGGACCGGGCGATCTGTCGTGGCATGATGTTGCCTTTGTCGGCACGCGTGCCTTCGACTACCAGCGGCAAATGGGCGGGCTGTTCAGGGAACTCGCGCCGGAATGGTATGTCATTCCTGGCGAGGACGACTTGCCGGTCTATGCTCGCCCCAGCGTGGTCTGCTTCTACCGCGAGGATCAGCATGACGCGATCCGGCACTTGATCCCCGCAAAGGGCGGCAGCGACCTGACGTTTGACTACGCGTTCCTCAACCACCCCTACCTGCACAGCCACACGATGACCTTTCGGACGGAATACGTGCTGAAACCGGTGATCGGATGCCTCGCGCCCGGCGGGCAAATGAAGGTGGTTCAGTCCCTTGGCGACGATCCCGCGCACGAGATCGTGCGCGCGGTCTGGCCCGATCGCGATGTCGGCTGCGTCTCCCGCCACGACATCATCTCTGCATTGAAAAGGTCGCTTGGGGATGCCCAGAGAGCGTATTCCTTCACCGGCTTGACGGATGCCAGGTCGCTTTTCCGGTTCGACATGCACACGCTCCCCATGATCAGCGAGGCCAATTCCGGCACGCTGTCCCTGTCGCTGCAGAGCGCCTGGAACAACACGGTCTTCTTTTCCCAGATCAGGGAGGACCTGGCCCAGGCCGCAATGCGCGAAGACACACGCTATCTGGACGCCACGGCGACTGTGCTGCGCAAGTATGGCGGGCTCTGGTTCGTGAACGAGGCGTTTTCCGTTACCCGAAGACAAGAGACCTAGATCGTCATGCTGCAACTACAGGAAGGCGAATACGGGCTTCTCAAGAACTGCTTTTTCCCGGAAAGCGCAACTATCATAGGTGCCTCGACCGATCCACTGAAGTTCGGGGGCCGTGCGCTGAAGTTCTGCCTCGAACGCAGATACAAGGGCCGTCTCTACCCGGTCAACGCCAGGCACGACGTCGTGCAAGGGGTGCCGGCCCATGCACATGTCGCCGACCTGCCCGAAGCTCCCGACATTGCGGTGATCGCGGTGCCGGCGCCGCTCGTGCGCGAAAACCTGATCGCGGCGGGCGAGAAGGGCTGCAAGGTGGCCATCGTCTACGGCGCCCAGTTTGCCGAGGCGGGCGGGAACGGGCAAGCCCGGCAGGACGAACTGCTGCGAATTGCTCGCGACCGCGGCATGCGTATGGTAGGGCCGAACTGCATGGGGTCAATCTCGCTGGCCTCCGGGTTCGTTGCCAGTTTCACCTCCGCCCCCGAGCACCACGACGGCAGCGGCTGGCCCGAGGTCGGCACGGTTTCTGTGGCCAGCCAGTCGGGCGCGGTCGGGATTCAAGTCTTCGCGCAGCTTCGTGACCGAGGCATCGGCCTTGCCAACTGGATCTCGACCGGCAACCAGGCCGATGTCGACGTCGCGGATGCCATCGCGTATTTTGCCGGGGATGCGGCCACGCGGACCATCGCCGCCTACATGGAAGACGCAAGCCGGGGACTGAAGCTCTGCCAGGCGCTTGAACGGGCGCGGCAGGCGAAGAAGCCGGTCGTGATCCTGAAGGTCGGGACCACGCCGGAAGGCGGCGCGGCCGCGCAAGGCCATACGGCCTCGATGTACGTCGAAGACCGCGTGGTCGACGATCTCTTCGCGCAATACGGCGTGCTGCGTGCAAGCTCGGTCAACGACTTGATCGATCTCGTGGCAGCCTGCGAGGCTGGCGTCGTTCCATCCTCGCCCGACGTCGCGGCGGTCTCGGTATCGGGTGGCGGCGCCGTGATGATCTCCGACGCGGCGGCAAAGCTTGGCCTGGATCTCGTGGACTACCCCCAGGACGCGTTGACTGCGCTGAAGGAGGTCAATGCCTTCGTCAACAACCGCAACCCGATCGACATTTCAGCTCCCTCGATGAGCAACATGGAGATCACGGGTGGCCATCTGAAATGGGGGCTCGAGAGAAACCAGCCGACGATGATCGGCTATATCAGCCACGTGCCTCTGGTTCCGCGCACGAGGAGCGGAATCATGCCACAGCTCCTGAAATTCCGGGATGCCCACCCCGAGCAGCTGATCGCCATCGCGGCCAATCTGCATCCCGAGGACCGGAGCGCGTTGGTCAAGACCGGGGTGGCGGTGTTCGACGATCCCACCGTGGCGACCGAATCCGTGGCGAAGCTGGTTCGGGCGGGCCAGGCATTTGGGAAACGGCCGCACGTGCCGTCCGCGCCGGACAGCGTCGGAGACCTATCGGGTCCCTTGGCCTCTGCCGGAATCATCGTCGTGCCTGAAACGGTGGTGGGCGATGCCGGGGCAGCCGTGGAGATGCTCGACGGTCCCATCGTCCTGAAGCTCTCCGCGCCAACGCTGCGTCACAAGACGGAGCTCGGCGGGGTGATTGCGGCTCTAGCGAGCCCGGAGAGCGTTCGCGCCGCGTTTGCCGACCTTTCGGCGAAGGTAGCGCGGCACAAGGACACCTACCCGGACCTGTGCATAACGGTCTCAAGGCACATCGACGGGGTCGAGTTCTTGATCGGCGTGCGCCGCGACCCGCATTTCGGACCGCTCGTGGTGCTTGGCTCGGGCGGCGTGGACTGCCAGGTCTTCGACGATCTGACCTGCCGCAAGGCGCCTTTCGGGCAGCCGGACGCCGCGGCAATGGTGGACGCCGCGACGGTCTCGAAGAAACTCAACGGCTGGCGCGGCGCGCCACCGGCCAACCGCGCCTTGCTGGAAGCCGCGCTGGTGTCGCTGTCCGGGGCGGCGGCGCGGTTGCCGTCGTTCGAAGTCAACCCCGTGATGGTGGGCACGGATGGGCTTCACGCAGTCGATCTCGTGATGGGAGATGATCAGTGACCATAGTCACGCAGTGGATCAACGGCGAAGACGTTCCCGGAGACGGAGAAGCCCTGGACATCATCAACCCGGCAACCGGCGCGGCGATGGGGCTGCTGACCGAGGCAAGCCCAGAACAGGTCTCCGATGCCGTCGCTGCCGCCCGCCGCAGCTTTGATGACGGTGCTTGGGCCCATGCACCGATGCCTGAACGACGCGCCGTCATGCGCCTTGTGGCCGAGGCCATTCGCGACAACGTCGACGAACTTCAGGACCTGCAGGTCGCCGAATGCGGCATGGTCCGCAGAGACGTCGGGCGCCAGATGACGACCGCTG
>VYCX01000172.1:3319-3810 GCA_009843725.1 Boseongicola sp. SB0675_bin_26 | reverse complement strand
ACCGTCGAAAAAGACCGAATCCGGGCTTGCCTCAAATCATGGATGCTTGTTCGTTTCAGGCATGCGGGAAGCGTTGGCTACCTCTTCTGACCCGTTAAGTCAGCCGGAGGGGTGGAACGTGTCGCGTTTCAGAAAGCGGCATGAGTCGCCAGTCAAGGACTGACGGGACACATGGTCCATTGCCCGCGCCGTCCATCGTGCACGCCATTCCTTCTGCAGGCGGAGGGAAGCCTCGATGGAGAATCTATTGCGATTGGGTCGTGAGCGTTCGGAGGGCGTAGGCTGGCCGATCATGGATAACTGAACCGACGCTGCAATTTCCAGCGCCAACCTGATCCTTCGACCGAGGACAAGAACGCTGCGTCCGGACGTTCAGGATGCGCGCTTCGACCTGCCTTGCCGCAAGCCAGGCGAACCGCCGATCACTGCAATGATGGTAGCGGAGGAGGGACTTGAACCCCCGACACAAGGATTATGATTCCTCTGCTCTG
>VYCX01000172.1:521-3309 GCA_009843725.1 Boseongicola sp. SB0675_bin_26 | reverse complement strand
CTGCTCTGACCAACTGAGCTACTCCGCCACAAGAGACGGCACTCGTAGTTTGCCGACAGCAAGACGTCAAGCCATTTGCGACTGTCCTTCGGCAACAGTACGCCGCATTGCCGGGCGTTCGTCCTTGGCGCTCGCGGCACCGTCCTGCGCTCTTCGACATGGTGTCGAATGTCATTGCGCCAGCCTATGAATTTCCTGGAAGTTCGCCTGGGCCGCCCGCGGCAAGCAACGGCCAGGTACACGGGTTCGCCTTCCGCAATTCGACCCGCACTGCGGAAGCATAGACGGAACCGCAAGCTACGTCAGAAGGAAAGGGCGCACCAGCCAATTTCCGCTGGTTTGCCCATAGCGCTGCAGGATGTCAGAGGTTCGGATAAAGCGGGAATGCGTTGCAGAGCTTGGCAACCTTGCGTTTGACGCCGGCCTCGACATCGGCATTGTCGTCCTCTCCATTGCTTGCCAGTCCGTCCACGACCTCCACGATCCAGCGGGCAATCTGGCGGAACTCGTCCTCGCCGAACCCTCGTGTCGTGCCAGCCGGAGTGCCCAGGCGAATGCCGCTGGTCACGAAGGGCTTTTCCGGGTCAAAGGGCACGCCGTTCTTGTTTGCCGTGATGTGGGCGCGGCCCAGGGCTGCCTCCGTCGCCTTGCCCGTCACACCCTTGGGGCGCAGGTCGGCCAGCATGAGGTGGTTGTCGGTGCCGCCGGAAACAATGTCGATGCCCCCCTTCATGAGTTCGTCCGCCATGGCGCGCGCATTGGCAAGGACCGCCGCCGCATAGGCCTTGAATTCCGGCCTGAGCGCTTCCCCGAACGCCACGGCCTTCGCCGCGATGACGTGCATCAACGGTCCGCCCTGGAGGCCGGGGAAGACCGCCGAGTTGATCTTGCGTGCGATCTCCTCGTCGTCGGTCAGGATCAGGCCGCCACGGGGGCCGCGAAGCGACTTGTGCGTCGTTGACGTGACCACATGTGCGTGCGGCACCGGCGAGGCGTGGACGCCGCCCGCGACAAGACCGGCGATGTGCGCCATGTCCACGTGGAGCCATGCGCCGACTTCGTCCGCGATTTCCCGGAAGGCCGCCCAGTCCCACGAGCGGGAATAGGCCGTGCCTCCGGCAAGCATGAGCTTCGGCCTGTGCTCCAATGCACGCGCACGGACCTCGTCCATGTCGATAAGGTGGTCCTGCTGGCGAACGCCGTAGGAGACGACGTTGAACCACTTGCCCGACATGTTGACGGGCGACCCGTGGGTCAGGTGTCCGCCCGAGTTCAGGTCCAGGCCCATGAACGTGTCGCCTGGCTGGAGCAGCGCAAGGAACACCGCCTGGTTCATCTGGCTGCCGGAGTTCGGCTGCACATTGGCGAAAGCGGCGCCGAAGAGCTCCTTGGCACGTTCAATGGCCAGCGTCTCTGCCACGTCGACGAACTGGCAGCCGCCGTAGTATCGCTTGCCGGGATAGCCTTCGGCGTACTTGTTCGTCAGCACCGATCCCTGAGCCTCGAGCACGGCGGTCGACACGATGTTCTCGGACGCGATCAGTTCGATCTCGTCGCGCTGGCGGCCGAGTTCGGCACGCATTGCTGAGAAGAGTTCCGGGTCGCGGGCTTCAAGCGCTTCGGCAAAGAACCCGGAATCGCGGTGCTGGACATTCATGGCGAGACTCCCGTGCGGACATGGCGGTTTCTATATCGATTGACGCCGCCCGGAAAGCGTCGAAACCGGCATATCGACGCGATGCGGCGTCCTGTCTCGCGAATTCGAGGTCTTGAGTTCGGGAGGGACGCGGGCAATCTTGCCACCAACGGACGGAGGGATCATGCGGTCGGAAAAGGCGGTTTCATTTCGCGCAAGCGAGGCGAGGGTGGCGCAGGAGGCGCTGACGGACCTGACCGGACGGTTCGGGCAGTCAACGCCGGACGAGGCGGACGTGATCGTGGCTCTTGGCGGTGACGGTTTCATGCTGGACACGCTCAAGGACGTGCAGCCCTTGGACAAGCCGGTCTACGGGATGCATCGGGGCACGGTCGGCTTCCTGATGAACGAGTTTTCCATGGACGACCTGCCGAAGCGCCTCCTGGAGGCAGAGGAAGCCGTGATCAACCCGCTCCACATGCGGGCCGAGACCGCGGTCGGGAACGTGGAAGAGGCGCTTGCGATCAACGAAGTGTCCTTGCTGCGCGAAGGGTCGCAGGCTGCGCGCCTGAAGATCAGCGTGGATGGCAAGCCTCGGCTGGAGGAACTTGTGTGCGACGGCGCGATGGTGTCCACGCCAGCTGGTTCAACCGCCTACAACTATTCTGCGCATGGGCCGATCCTGCCCATCGGGTCGGAGGTGCTGGCGCTGACGGCCGTGGCGCCGTTCCGGCCGAGGCGCTGGCGTGGCGCCTTGCTCCCGAAGACCGCAATCGTGCGCTTTGATGTCCTGAATCCTGTGAAGCGTCCGGTGATGGCGGACGCAGACGGACGGCCCGTCCGCGACGTCGCGGCTGTCGAGATTCGAAGCGAGCCAGCCGTTCGCCACAGGATCCTCTTTGATCCGGGCCACGGGCTGGAGGAGCGCCTGATTCGGGAACAGTTCGTGTGAGAGTGCAAGGGCACTCCCGCCTTTGCGCGCCGACGCCCGCTTCCGAGACGATCGGCAACAAGCGTCGCGGCCTACCGGTCCTTGGGATATCCCAGGGTCGCCAGGGCCTTCCGAATCTCGTCCAGAATGGCTGGGTCGTCGATCGTCGCCGGCATCTTGAAGTCTACGCCGTCGGCCATCTTGACCATCACCCCTCGCAG
>VYCX01000172.1:0-511 GCA_009843725.1 Boseongicola sp. SB0675_bin_26 | reverse complement strand
GGATCTTGCCTGAGCGGGTCTTTGGCAGGCGATCGACCACGACCGCGAGCCGGAAGGCTGCGACGGGCCCGATCCGGTCGCGCACGAGCCTGACGCATTCCGTGACGATGTCCTCGTCCGGACGCGACGTGCCGGCGTTTGTGCAGAGGAAGCCCAATGGCAGCTGTCCCTTGAGCTGGTCAGTCACTCCGATGACGGCGCATTCGGCGACGTCGGGATGGGCCGCGAGCACTTCCTCCATGCCTCCTGTGGACAGCCGATGGCCCGCAACATTGATCACGTCATCCGTCCGCGCCATGATGTAGAGGTATCCGTCATCATCGACAAAGCCCGCATCGCCGGTCTCGTAGTATCCGGGAAACTGCTCGAGGTAGCTTTTCCTGAACCGTTCCTCGGCATTCCAGAGGGTCGCAAGCGTGCCCGGCGGCAACGGAAGCTTGATCGCGATCGCGCCGAGTTCACCCGGTTTCACGGCATGTCCGCCTTCGTCGAGAATTTGCACGTCGTAGCC
>VYCX01000296.1 GCA_009843725.1 Boseongicola sp. SB0675_bin_26 | reverse complement strand
ACCACCACCAAAGGTTCTGAATCAGCGCCCCGGCATTGATCGCCTCGTAGATCGTTCGGCCAAGCGTGGGAATGCGTTGCGGACCAAGGCCGAGAACTTCAAGCCCCACGGCGGTCACGATGGAGGTCGTGACGTTAGCGATGAACGAACCGAAGAGATACGGCACCAGATTCGGCAGCATTTCCCGGAACATGACGTGCATCGTCGAGGCTCCCGAAAGGCGCGCCATCTGCACGTAACCCGATTGCTTCATCGAAAGCACCTGTGCCCGGATCAACCGCGTCGGCGACTGCCAGACAAACCCTGCAATCAGCAGGGCCATCATCGTCAACGACACGTCGCCCCAGGCGGATTGCACCACGACCAGAATGAGAAGTGGCGGAATGGTGATCATCACGTCGGAAAGCACGCGAATGACGTCATCGGTCCGACCGCCGATGAATCCGGCGGAGAAACCCAGAAAGATGCCGAGCGACATGCCTATGAGCGATGCCAGCAGCCCGACAAAAAGCGAATTCGGCGCCCCGATCACGATCAGGGCCAGCATGTCGCGTCCGGAACCGTCCGTGCCAATCGGATGATTCCATGCGCCTTCCTGGCCTCGCAGGTTTTCAAAGCCGACCGGCGGCAGCTTCAGAGGGGCTGCACCTGTAAACGCGAGATCAAGGTTCCAGGACACCCTTCCGATGATCCCGAGCGCCACCACGGCAAGCAGAAGCCCTGCGCCCCAGAAGAGCTTCGGGTTGATCCATGGAGATTCGAAGCGGCGCATACGCCACCCCTTGATCTCTCCGGCACGATTTCCAGTCATGCCTCGCCCCCGTCATGCCTGATGCGCGGGTCCACGAACGGATAGACCAGATCAACGAGAAACACGCTTGCCGCGGTCATCAGGATGATGACGAAACTCACGCCTTGTATGACCGGGAAGTCCTGGTCGAGGATCGCGTCGTAGAGGAGCTTTCCCATGCCGTTGTAGGCAAAGATGCGCTCGACCAGCACCTGCCCCGCGACCAAGAGCCCGATCTTGAGCGCAAACGCCGTGATCTGGGGCAGAATGGCGTTCCGGATCATGTACCGATACAGAATGTAGCGTGGTCGCAGGCCCTTGGCCTTCGCAAGAGTAACGTAGTCCTCCCCCTGCACGGTGATCATGAGACCGCGCATGCCGAGCGCCCAGAATCCGAAAGTCACGATCACGATGGAAAGTGCCGGAAGAAAGCCGTGATGGATCACCGACTGGACGAACCCCCACGTCCATCCGGGCTCGACTGTCAACCCGTAGGCTCCTGTCAGCGGGAACCATCGGAGCTTTGCCGCAAGTATCCACATCAACAGCAAGCCCGAGAGAATTGGCGGAATTGACGTGAAGACCATAGCGGCCGGAATCGCGACGCGAACCAGCTTCGGCGACCTGTCCCAGGCCATTAGCGCACCAAGCGCGTTGCCGATGAAAAAGGTGATGACAACCGAAAGGAGCATGAGCCCGACAGTCCACGGCAAGGCACGCGCGATGAGGGTCGACACCTGCGTCGGGAACGTCGCCGTCGAGAGACCGAAGTCGAATGTCACCACGTTTCTGATGTACTTGACATACTGGACGGCCAGCGGGTCATTGAGCCCGAAGTTCTCCTTCAGCCGTTCAAGTATCTGGTCGGCATTCTCGACCGCGCCTGCTCCCGCCGCCATGCGGCCGAGCATGATGTCGGCGGGATCGATCGGCGAAAGCCTGGGGATGATCCAGATGAGCGTCGCGGCGATCCATACCGTGAGCAGCAGCGTCACGACGCGATTCAAGACATATGACCGCGGGATGCGTCCCATGCCCTTCTCCCTGGCCCGAACCCCGACCTTGCAGTCGCCACCGTTGCGTCATTCGCAGACGGGATCAACCCGCATTCATGACGCCAGGCCTGCTGCAGTGCGGCTTATGCAGTGGCTCCAACCTCGCGGAACCACGCGTTCGTCGGGATGTCGGTTTCCGTCCACGACCCGGTCGGATCCGGCATGCATCTGGCGAAGCTCGGTCTTGCGTGCCTGCCTGGATCGGCTCGGCAACGAACCGTGCAACGCAAGGCAGTTAAAGAACACGGCGTCACCCGGCTCGGCCTCAATCACCGCAGGCTCCGCAATCGGGAAGCGGTCGAGCATGTCTACCTTCTGGCGCCCGTCTGCGCACTCGATCCAGTCGAGGCACAGGAAGTCTTCCGAACTTCCGGACCTTCCCATGTCACGTCGGCGCCCTGGCGGCTGTCCGCAAGCTGCGCCACGATACGGTCAAAGTCGCGCTCCAGGACAGCAAGCTCGTCCGGACGGAAGACTCGCCTCGCGTGATAGAATCCGTCTTGCTCGAACGAGCGCTGGATCTCCGGCATTGCTCCGTGCTCCGTTCCGGTCGCACGGGGGCGCGGTTCACGCGCCCCCGCAAGGTGGCTGATCAAGGCGTTCAGCCTCCCGCCTTCTCCAGGTTGTGGATGATCTGGTGGGTATGGTTCCACCAGAAGTACGGGTGGTTGTAGTAGTTCTCGCTTGATGGCCAGCCTGTCCAGTAGGTGGTGTTGAACGGAAGCAGCTTCGCCGACTGCACGAGCGGAATGAACGGCATCTCCTCATGCAGATACTGATACGCCTCCGCCACCATTCCCGGCACTTCCGGGTCCCCGAGCGGCCGCGAGGCCATCTCGTCGACGATCGCAGAGTACTTGTGAGCCGCCTCGGATTCCCACCGAGCCGTGTTGTTGAAGCTCGGCGAGCGTTCGCCCACTGGAACCACGTCCTTCACGGTGTAACGGCCCATGGATGCCCAAGGTTCGTTCACCGACCCGCAGGAAAGCCAGCTGTAGGACATCTCGTAGGTGCCGAACGGAAGAACCTCGCCCCAGAACACGCCGTTCTCAACGGGAACCGACGACGCCTTGATGCCGGCACGGTTCAGCTGTTCGACGATGACGTCGATGGTCCGCGTGTATTCGGTCGAAGCCGAGTTCACGTGAATCTTGGCCTCGAGATCATTGCCGTCCTTCTCGTAAACCCCGTCCGAACCCATGGTGTAGCCTTCCGCCTCGATCAATGCCTGGCCTGCAGCCACGTCCGCAGTTGGCGAGAGTTCGTATCCCGCCTCGACCGCCGCATCGATGAAGGGCGCCATTGAGCCGTACTGCACGAACATGGTGCGTGAAGGCACCGTGGCACCCTCCACCGCCACGTTCACGATCTGCGTCCGGTCGATAATGTGGTTCACCGCGCGGCGCATGTCGGGATCATCCCACGGCGCGACCGTCGTGTTGATCTCGAGCTGGCGTGCGCAGGGATCGGCGGCCGCGTAGGGATAGCCGTCGTGCCATGAAATCACGGCAGGGTTCTGCGCCTTGATCGCCTCGAAGGTGCCGACCGAAACGTTCTGCGCGGCATCAAGCTGGTTCGTGGCCATGAGCTGCGCACGGCTTTCCTCTCCGCCCGACTCGAGCCAGATGAGCCTCTTCGGCACCGGCAGGTCCATGAAGCCGGTCTTTGCGCCCCACCAGTCGTCGTCCCGGTCCCACACCGCACGGTTCGTGGCGGCGGAGGTGAAGGTGTACGGCCCGGTGCCGATCGGCTCGGAATTGGCGAATGTCGCCGCGTCCACTCCACTCCAGATGTGTTTCGGCATGATCAGGAACGAGCCGAAGATGCGCACGCCGAAGTTCTCGACGATGAAGCGCGGATTCGACGCCTTGAGACTGAACTTGACCGTCAGGCCGTCGATCGCTTCAACGCCCGCCACTTGGGCGCGGACCGTGGCAGCCTCGCGGCTCGAGATCTCCTCGTTGTTCAGGACCATGTTCACCGTGAAGACCA
>VYCX01000327.1 GCA_009843725.1 Boseongicola sp. SB0675_bin_26 | reverse complement strand
CGGGCTCAAGTCCCAGGATCGCGCGGGTCAGCGTGGACTTGCCGCAGCCGCTTTCCCCGACGAGGCCAACGCATTCGCCGCGGCGGATCTCGAAACGCACGTCGTCAACGGCGCGCATTGCCGGGTGTGCGCCAAGAAGCGTGCGGCGGGGCAGCAGATAGTCGCGTGAAACGTTCTCGACCTTCAGGAGCGGCTCCTCGATCCGCGATTCCGTACGATCAGGCTGGTGGCCCGAAGCCTCGAAGAGCGCCTTGGTATAAGGGTGCGTCATGTCGCGGTGGAGCGTGCGGGCCGCCCGCCGTTCCACGACTTCCCCTTCCTTCATGATGACCACGTCGTCGGCGAGGCCCGTCACGACCGCAAGGTCGTGCGAGATCAGCATGAGACCCATTCCGTCCTCGTTCACGAGACGCCGAAGAAGCGAGAGGATTTCGGCTTGGGTCGTTACGTCAAGTGCGGTCGTGGGCTCGTCGGCGATGAGGAGCTTCGGGCCGAGCGCAATCGCGATGGCAATGACGACCCGCTGCCGCTGTCCCCCGGAAAGCTCGTGCGGATAGCGGTCAAGCGGAAACCTGGACTGGGGAAGTTCGCAACGGGCAAGTGTCTCGGCCGCGCGGGAAATTGCCTCGGCCTTGCTCGCGCCCTCGTGAATCAGGACGGTCTCCGCAACCTGGTGCCCGATCGTCTGGACCGGGTTCAATGCCGTCATCGGCTCCTGGAACACCATGCCGACGTCGGCGCCGCGCATTCGGCAAAGCTCGGCTTCGCGCATCGAGAGGACGTCGCGGCCCGCGACAGTGATCCGGCCGCTGCAGTCCGAGCCTTCGGGCAGAAGCTGCATTGCCGAGAGCGCCGTGAGCGACTTGCCCGAGCCGCTCTCGCCGATCACGCCGCAGACCTCTCCTGGCGCGATGTCGAGCGAGATTCCCTTCAGGACAGGCGTTCCGTGGATCGACAACGCGAGGTTATGGATGTCGAGAAGCGTCACGGCCTCGTGTTCCGGATTCGAGGATCGAGGAGGTCGCGCAGGCCGTCGCCTGCAAGGTTCAGGCCGAGCACTGTCAGAAGTATGGCGAAGCCGGGAAACATCGCCATGTGCGGCGCGATCGCGATCAGCGTCTGGCTGTCCGCAAGCATGCGGCCCCAGGAGGGCGTTGGCGGCTGCACTCCCAGGCCGACGTAGCTCAGCGCCGCTTCGGCAAGAATCCCGAGCGAAAACTGGATCGTGCCCTGAACGATCAGGAGATTGGTCACGTTGGGCAGGATGTGCTCGACAGAGATCCGCACGGGCCCCTTTCCGGAAACCCGTGCCGAAAGGATGTAGTCGCGGGTCCAGAGCGGAAGCGCCGCTCCGCGCGTCAGTCGCGCGAACACCGGGATGTTGAAGATGCCGATCGCGATGATCGCGTTCAGCGCCGACGGCCCGAAGACGGTCGTGATCATGATCGCGATGAGGAGGCTTGGGAACGCGAACACGAGGTCGTTGCCGCGCATGATGGTCTCGTCGAGAAGGCTCCCGCGTCGCGCCGCCGCCGCCAGGCCCAGCGGCACGCCGATGCCCATGCCGATGCCGACCGCGACGATCGCGACCGCGATCGAGGTCTGCGCGCCAACCATGATCATCGAGAGGATGTCCCGGCCGAAGTGGTCCGTTCCGAGCCAGTGAAGTCCCGAAGGCGCCTGGAGCCTTGTGCCGATGGCGAGCTCGGTGACGTCGTACGGGGTCCAGAAAAGGGACAGCAGCGCCCCGATCGCAAAGGCTGCGGCAAGCAGATGCCCCACGACGAGGTTGCGTGACCGCAGCGCCGCGCGAAACAGCCCGTCCTCCCTCATGCGCGCGTTCTCAGGCGCGGGTCGACCCAGGCATAGGCAAGATCGACCAGGAAGTTCACGATGATCACGGCAAAGACCAGGAGCATCACGACGCTTTCGACCACGATCAGGTCGCGCTGCGAGATCGCCTGGAACACAAGCCGGCCAAGCCCTGGCAGAAAGAAGACGTTCTCGATGATGATCGCGCCGGCCAGCAGGAACGAGAACTGGAGGCCGATGATCGTCAGCACGGGGATCAGGGCGTTGCGGAGCGCATGCCGCCGGAGCGCCTGACGTCCCGTAAGCCCCTTCGCCCGGGCGGTTCGGATGTAGTCCTCCGAAAGGGTGTCGAGCAGCGAGGAGCGCATCACGCGCGCCAGGATGGAGGCTTGCGGAAGCGCGAGCGCGATCGCGGGGAGCGTCAGCGCCTTGACCGCGGCCGGGATCCCCGCGTCCCACCCCGGAAAGCCGCCTGCCGAGAACCAGCGCAGGTTGACCGCGAAGACGAGAACCATCAGGAGCGCGAACCAGAAATTGGGTATCGCGACTCCCAGTTGCGTGGTCGCCATGACGGATATGTCGGTCAGCGATCCGCGCCGCGTCGCCGCCAGGATGCCGACCGGGAAGGCGACAAGGATCGTGAGGCCGAGCGCGTAGACCGCGAGGGGAAGCGAGATCGCAAGCCGCTCCACCACGATCTCGGACACCGGGGAGCGGTAGGTATAGGACGTGCCGAAGTCTCCGGTGACAAGGCCGCCGACCCAGGCGATGTAGCGCTCGTGGGGCGCCCTGTTCAGGCCGAGCTCGTCCCGGAGGGCGGCCACGGTGTCCGGCTGCGCGTTGATGCCCAGCATGAAGGAGGCCGGATCGCCGGGCACGACTTCGATGCAGGCAAAGATGACCAGGCTCGCAACGACCAGTGAGGCCAGAAGCGAGCCCAGTCGCTTGACGGTGTAGCGCAGCATGTCAGCCGACTGGTCGCACGGTCACTCCGTCCAGCTGACCCCGGTCAAGTCCACGGCCTGCGTCGGCGCGTCGGCCCAGATGCCGTCAAGCCTTGCATCCACGACCGAGGTGAGCGCCAGCTGGAAGAGGAAGCCGTTGACGTAGTCTTCCGAGATGGTCCTCTGCGCCTCCTTCAGCATTTCCGAGCGCCTGGCCGGGTCGTTCTCGACGCTCAATGCGCCGATCAACGCCTGGAACTCCGGGTTGTCATACTGGAAGTAGTATGTTGGGCGAGCATATATTCCGATGTCCATGGGCTCGGTGTGGCTGACGATGGTCAGCCCGTAGTCGTAGCCGCGAAACACCTGCTCCAGCCACTGCGCCCACTCAAGGTTGGAAATCTCGGCCTCGATTCCGATCTCGCGCAATTGCGCGGCGATGATCTCGCCTCCGCGGCGCGCGTAGGACGGCGGCGGCAGCTTGAGCGTGGTTTCGAAGCCGTCGGGATATCCCGCTTCGGCCAGAAGGGCCTTGGCCGCCTCCGGGTCGTGCGGCGCGTTCCCGGTCAAGTCGACATAGTCGGGATGATGCGGCGCGAAGTGGGTCCCGATTGGCGTGCCGTATCCGAACATGGCTCCGTCAATGATCGCCTGGCGGTCTATCGCCATGCTGACGGCCTTGCGAACGCGGACGTCGCCGAAGGGCTCCATCTTGTTGTTGATCGCAAGGATGGTCTCGCCTTCCGTGTTGCCTGCCAGCACGGTGAAGCGGGGATCCGCCTCGAACTGCACAAGGTTTTCCGGCGCCGGATAGGAGTAGAACGCGTCGATGTCGCCGGCCATCATCGCGGAGAAGGCGGCGGTCGGTTCCGAAATGAACTTGAAGGTCGCCTGTTCGAGGGCGGGCGCGGCGCCCCAGTAGTCCGTGTTTCGCACGATCGTGATGCTGTCGCCCCGCTTCCATTCCGAGAACCTGAACGCGCCCGTGCCGACCGGATTGCCCTTGATGTCGTCAATGCTTTCGGGCGCCACGATGACGGCGTCTCCCCACGCCATGTTGAAGAGGAAATTGCCCTGCGGCG
>VYCX01000244.1 GCA_009843725.1 Boseongicola sp. SB0675_bin_26 | reverse complement strand
CGGGCTTGTGCCTTGGCGGGAGCGCCCCGAGCATTTCCGCAAGAACTGCATTGCCCGGATTCCGCCGATCGAACCAGTGGAGGCTCCTGAATGAGCGATCTCGCCAAGATTCCTGTCACTGTTGTTACCGGCTTTCTGGGGGCCGGAAAGACGACGCTCATTCGTCACTTGATCGAGTCCAGCAAGGGTCATCGGCTGGCGGTGATCGTGAACGAGTTCGGCGACGTGGGCGTTGACGGGGAGATTCTCCGGAGCTGTGCCATTCCAGAGTGCCCGGCGGAGAGCATTGTCGAACTGGCCAATGGCTGCATCTGCTGCACGGTTGCGGACGACTTCATCCCCGCCATCAGCGCACTGATGGACCTGGACCCCGTGCCCGATCACATCCTGATCGAGACCTCCGGGCTTGCCCTTCCCAAGCCGTTGCTCAAGGCATTCGACTGGCCTGCAATCCGAAGCAAGGTGACGGTGGACGGCGTCATCGCGTTGGCCGATGCCGAGGCGGTGGCAGCCGGCAGGTTCGCGCCCGACATCGACCGCGTGAACGCGCAGCGGCTCGCAGATGAAAGCCTTGACCATGAAACGCCGCTTTCGGAGGTGTTCGAAGACCAGATTGCCTGCGCCGACATCGTCCTGCTGACCAAGCCCGACCTTGCGGGGCCCGAAGGCGCGGCACGGGCAAGGGCGATCGTCGAACGGGAATCACCGCGTGCCGTGCCCGTGATCGAGGTGTCGGAAGGCGCGGTGGACGTCCACGTGATTCTCGGCATCGGAGCGGCGGCCGAAGACGACCTGGCAGCGCGTCCGTCGCATCACGACGGGGCGCCAGAGCATGATCACGAAGATTTCGACACGATCGTCGTGGATGTTCCGGAGGCCGAAAGCGCCGATGACCTCGTTGCGCGAATCGAGACCCTTGCACGGCAGCAGAACGTCCTTCGCGTGAAGGGATACGCCTCGGTGCGCGGCAAGCCGATGCGTCTGCTTGTCCAGGGTGTCGGTGCTCGGGTCCGTCACCAGTTCGACCGGGCCTGGGAACGGGGCGAGGACAGGCAGGGGCGTCTTGTCGTCATTGCGGAACACGACGACATCGATCCCGAAGCGATTCGGTCAATCCTGGCTCCGGCGGAACACGTCCAGTGACGCAGAGCGCGGAGAACCGTGTTCGGCCGCCCATGATCGGCGTGCAACGCCTTTGTCGCCACGCGCACGTGCCGGCGGTACGTGGCCGGAACCCTTCGGCACGGAGACCCGGCACGTGCATGTGATCTTTCGGGAAAGCCACGGGCTCGAGGAAACCGAGACTCCGACCGACCTCCGGCAGGCCCCTGCCGATCTCGTCGTCCTGTCATTCTCGGACAGCGATCTTCAAGCCTTCGCGGCAGGCTGGCATCGGGCAAGGGAGCAGGGCACGCCCCTGCCGAGCCTGAGGCTCGCCAGCCTTGCCGCGCTCAGGCATCCGGTTTCGGTCGACACCTATGTCGAGCAGACGCTCGCGGACGCCAAGGCCATCTTGATACGCGTGATCGGCGGCATGCCGTATTGGGACTACGGACTGGCCCAGGTGAGAGCTCTGGCCGAATCCAGGGGGACAACGCTCGCTGTCCTGCCCGGCGACGGCAGGCCGGACGCGCGGCTTGAGGCGATCTCGACCGTCCCGCACGCGACCTTGGCGCGTCTTGACGCGCTGGTGAGCGAAGGCGGGGCCGTGGCAGGGCAGGCGGCCTTGGCGCAGCTGGCGCTGTCCGCCGGTCTTTATGCAGGCCCGGTGGACGGCATCCGGACGATCCCGGCGTGGGGGTGCTGGACGCCGGAATATGGCGCGCGCGGAGGGGCGGCGGATGCCGCCGCCGGTCTCGCGCCCGAAGGCGCAATCGCACGCCCCTCGATGCTGGAGTGCCGTGCTTCCTGTCACGCGGAATGCCTTGGCGCTCCGAGCCGGCCCTTGGTCGCAATCGTGTTCTACCGGGCCTATCTCGCCGCCGCCGACACCGCACCGATCGAGCATCTCATGCGGGCGTTCAGGGATCGCGGTCATTCGGCGCTCGGCCTCTTCGTTCCCTCGCTGAAGGATCCCGCCGCAGCACACTGGCTCCGAGGTCGCATTGCCACCCTTTCGCCTGCCGCCATCGTCAACGCGACGGCATTTTCCGGCAAGGGTGCAGACGGCAGTTCGCCGTTGGACGCTGCAGGCGTGCCGGTCCTCCAGGTGGCCCTGGCCACGTCGACCGGATCCGCATGGAAGGACGCGGCGCGCGGCCTGTCGCCCGCCGACCTGGCGATGCATGTCGTGCTGCCGGAAGTGGACGGGCGCATCTTTGCAGGTGTCGCATCCTTCAAGGAGCCTGGTGATTGGGACGCGGACCTGCAAGCGAGGCTCGTGACGCATCGACCGGACGCGAACCGGATTGCGGCGATAGCTGATCGAACCGCTGCCTGGGTTGCCCTTGCAGCAAAGGCCCGGTCGGACGTCTCCCTTGCCATCGTGCTTTCGACCTATCCAGGCAAGACATGGAGAATGGCCCATGCAGTCGGTCTGGACGCCTTCGCCTCGGTGGAAGCGATCATGGACGACCTCGATGCCGCGGGCTACACGATCGAATCAGGCGGCGGCCTTGAAACGGCCCTGGCCCGAGGCTCGATCTCGTGGTCCGTCACGGAATACAAGGCCGCCCTTTCGGAGTTGCCAGATCGTCTTGTCGCGGACCTTGAGGCCGCCTGGGGAGATCCCGAGGACGACGCTGCGGTCCGTGATGACGCGTTTCATTTCCGGGCCGTTCGACGTGGACGGGCCGTCATCGCCCTTCAGCCCGAGAGGGGCAATGCGGACAGGCGCGACGAGGAGTACCACGATCTATCCCGGGTGCCTCGCCACGAGTATGTCGCGTTCCATCTATGGCTGCGAAAGGTCGCATGCATCGATGCCCTGGTCCATGTCGGCGCCCATGGCACGCTGGAATGGCTGCCCGGAAAGTCCGTGGCGCTCTCCGACCAGTGCTGGCCGGAGGCCTTGGCCGGACCGCTCCCGGTCATGTATCCGTTCATCGTCAACGACCCCGGCGAGGCTGCGCAGGCCAAGCGCCGGATTGGCGCCGTAACGCTTGGTCATTTGCCGCCGCCGGTCGGCCTGAGCGAGACGCCGCGCAATCTCTTTCGGCTTGAGGCGCTGCTGGACGAATTTTCCAATGCCGACGGGCTGGACCCGCGTCGCCGCGAGCGCCTGCAGGACGACATCCAGGCCGAGGCGCAGACGATCGGGCTCGATTCGGCCCTTGGCCTCGACCGAACCGAAGGCGCCGCCGAAGCGATCATGCGCATCGACCGCTTTGTCTGCGACGTGAAGGACAGCCAGTTCGGCGACGGG
Source organism: Boseongicola sp. SB0675_bin_26 (assembly GCA_009843725.1). Taxonomy (GTDB): domain Bacteria; phylum Pseudomonadota; class Alphaproteobacteria; order Rhodobacterales; family Rhodobacteraceae; genus JAJEFO01. The sequence continues at coordinate 487 of VYCX01000244.1, read as the reverse complement.
TTGCATGTATGGGGGCGGGAGAGCGCTTGGGAGGGTAGTGATTCCGCCGCCGGCCGGACCTCGATGCATCCGCTGCGTCGCCCGGACGTCGCTGCGTCAGTGAAGGCGGAAAGGGAGGCATTGATTGACGCGCTGTCCGGAAGGCGCATCGATGCAGGGCCGGCCGGTTACCCCTACCGGGCACGGAAGGAAGTCTTGCCAACGGGGCGCAACCTCTTTGCCACGGATCCCCGGGCCGTGCCGAGCCGGGCGGCGCATGCGCAGGGCGTCAGGCTCGCAAGGGAATTCGTGCGGCGTCATCTTCAGGAGCAGGGTGACTATCCAAAGGGCCTGGTCGTGGATCTTTGGGGTTCGGCAACCATGCGGACCGCCGGCGAGGAATTCGCGATGGCGCTGCATCTTCTCGGCGTGCGCCCGACCTGGGACGAGGGCAGCGAGCGGGTTTCCGGCATCGAGGTGCTGCCCATCGCCGAACTGGAATGGCCTC
>VYCX01000128.1 GCA_009843725.1 Boseongicola sp. SB0675_bin_26 | reverse complement strand
AAATCACGGCGGCGCGGAGAACCCCGAAAATGTCCCCATATGAGAATCGGTCCCAAAGTCAGAGCGACCCGATCCCCGAACTTGACCGGCTTGCCGCCTGGTTGACCGCGAACCAACCGGCGGACGACGCCCGGATCAGCCTTGCGCATGGCGACTATCGCATGGGCAACGTGATCTTCCACCCGACCGAGCCACGCGTGGCCGCAATCCTTGACTGGGAGCTCTCGACCTTGGGCCATCCGCTGGCCGATCTCGGGTTCTGCTGCATGGCATGGCACACGTCGCCCGAGGAATACGGTGGGCTCCTTGGCCTGAACCTGGCGGCTCTGGGCCTGCCGACAGAAACGGAATTCATCAATCGCTACATGGCCGGCAACCCCGACATTGCGCCGTTGACGACTTTTCACAAGGCCTTCGCGCTTTTCCGGTTTTCGGTGATTTGGGTGGGCATTGCCGACCGGGTCCGCGTCGGCAGTGCAGCCGCCGCTGATGCCTGGAAACATGGGGATATGGCCAAGCGCCTCGCCATTCGCGGCATCGACGTAATCGACGGCACATACTAGAGGCCCTTGAAAATCGGGTTGCCGTTCGGGCCCGGATCGGGACGAGACGTTCGACACGAAGGGACTGCCCAAGGAAGTCGAGGAGCACGGAACCGAGGAGGTGATCCCCTCGGGGCGGAACCGGATGGCGCCCCGGGACCCGGGCCGAGAGATGCAAGGGCGGTGGCATCGGATTGAGAGCCTGTTCTCGAAAACAAATGGGGTCCGGGCGGTGGCGAGGTGCGGCAACAAGACGGGCGAGAGCTTCGCGGCGGCGGTTCATCTCGTTGCCGGCTTGGTCGCGACAACCTGATCGTCAACGGCATCCAGCTCAGCCGTTCGGAACCCGAGGTCCGGCCATAGATTGAACCAAGACGCCGCGTTGCCTCCTCTTGATGGGGAAGCAAGGGCCCCTATCCATGCTGCAATCTTCGATCCGACAACTAGCGTCGCGAATGCTGTGCCGAAATTCGGCTTCTGCGCCTATCTGGTTGCACCAAAGCTGTGCACCAAAGGCTGGTTCGACCTAAATTCCGACGTCAATGATGGCCTGCGCCAACATCGGCACCGTGTCGGAATTCAATCCGGCCACGTTTATGCGGCTGTCTCCCACCATGTAGACTCCATGCGTATCACGAAGCTCCAGAACCTGCTCGGGAGTTGCGCCAATGCGCGAGAACATCCCCCGATGCCGCGTAATGAAATCGAACCGCCCCGAATTCGACCGCATGCGAAGCTCACTGGCCAAACGCTCGCGAAGCCCCAGCATTCCGTTGCGCACGTCCTCAAGCTCAGCCTGCCAGTCGGCACGCAGGTCAGGATCGTCGAGGACCATCTGAACCACTCGCGCCCCGTGATCCGGCGGGAAGGAGAAGTTCTGCCGGTTCAGGAATGCCAGTGTATCCTGAACCCGCGGCTTCGAACCCGCATCGGGAGCGATCGCGACCAGGACGCCCGTTCGCTCTCGGTACACTCCGAAATTCTTCGAGCAACTCGCCGCGATCAGCATCTCGGGCATCCGCGATGCCAGCAGGCGCGTGCCGAACGCGTCTTCGTCCAGCCCGTCGCCGAATCCCTGATACGCAATGTCGATGAACGGAATGGCTCCCGTCTTGGCCAAGAGCCCGGTCAGGGTCTCCCATTGAGCGGCTGTCAGGTTTGCGCCGGTCGGATTGTGGCAACAGCCGTGCAACAGCACGAGGTCGCCATTCCCGGCGCCCTTCAGGTCCTCGATCATCCCCGCAAAGTCGACATCGCGCGTGGCATTGTCGAAATAGCGATACTCGCGCATCGGGACGCCCAGGTATTTCGCGATCGTCAGGTGGTTGGGCCATGTCGGCGAGGAGAACCATGCCGTCGCGGCGCGATCCGCATACCGCATCAGTTCGATCCCCTGCCGGATCGCGCCCGTGCCACCGGGCGCCGCCGCAATGGCAACGCGGTCCGCGTCAACGCTGTCCTTCAAGAGAAGATCGCGCATTGCGCAGCAAAAGGCGGGATCGCCGCTGAGACTCGTGTACGACTTGGTTTCCTGCGTCTCGACCAAACGGCGCTCCGCCGCCTTCACGGCCCGCATGACCGGGGTCACGCCTGCCGCATTCTTGTAAACGCCGACACCCAGATCGATCTTGTCGGGCCGCGGGTCGTCGGCGAACATCTGCATGAGCCTGAGAATCTTGTCGGGCGGCTGCGGAGTCAGATCGGTCAGCATGGCATGTCCTCAGCTTGGAATCCGCGAGAGATCCCGGTCACGGGTCAGGCGACGGCTGCGCGTTTCCCGGCGTACCGGCGCGAATCCGTGCTTCTGATATAGGGCAAGTGCGCGGGGATGGTCGAGCGTGCAGGTCTGCACCGTGAGCTTCGCAACGCCTTTGCGCTCCCAGGCCGTGAGAACGGCCGTCCGGAGAAGCCAGGTCCCCAGGCCCTTTCCCACGGCTTCCGGCACGATTCCGAAATAAGCCAGATCGCAAACGCCCTTCCCCTTCTCCTCGAGCAGGAAGAATCCTTGGGGCCAGCCGTTCTCGAGCAGGGTGTAGAGTGACATCCTGTCCGCGGAAAGCCACTCGGCGATCCGTTCGTGTTCCCAAGCGTGGATGTCCTCCCACGCATAGTCCCGTCCGACTGCATCATAGAGCGTCAGAAACCACCAGACGGGCGGATCCTCCGACTTCAGAAGCGCGGCTGATGAAGACGTTGGCGGCAGACGCGGCCAGTCATGGTCCGGCCGAGTCTCCATCTCGAGATAGGTAACCGTATAGGCAATCCTGGTACCGGCCTTCTGGACGCTCATCCCGTGGCCACCTTCAGGTCGCCGTACATGCCCCATTCGGCCCAGGAGCCATCGTAGAGCGCATGATGCCTGTGTCCGATCCGCTCAAGCGCGAGATTCAGGATTGCGGCCGTCACGCCGGATCCGCAGGTGGTGATGACGGGCCTGGACAGGTCCGTACCTGCGCCCTCGAACACGGCTCTCAGCTCCGATTCGGGCTTCATCGTTCCGTCGTCGTCGAGCAGGGCCCGGTAATGAACGCAGGTCGAGCCGGGAATGTGTCCTGAACGCAGACCTTCGCGCGGCTCAGGCTCTTCTCCCCGGAACCGTCCAGGCGAGCGGGCATCTAGAATCTCGTGATCTTCCAGCTTGGATGCCGCAGCGACCTGGGTGACGTCCTTCACGAGCTGGTTCTGGCGGCTGACCGTGATATGCCTGTCACGCATGACCGGCCGCGCATCCTCGACTTGCCGGCCTTCCGCCTTCCACTTGGGAAACCCGCCGTCCAGGACGGCGATGTCCGACTTGCCCATGAGACGGAACAGCCACCACACGCGCGCCGCCGAAAACAGCCCCGCGCCGTCATAGACAACGACCTGGTGCCCGTCGCCGACACCCATCGCGCGCATCCTGCTGACGAACTTCTCCGTCGGCGGAGCCATGTGCGGCAACCCCGACCGGTGATCGCTGACTTCGTCGATGTCAAAGAAGCGCGCGCCCGGAACATGGCCTTGATCGTATTCGGCACGTGCATCGCGCTTCGTGTCGGGCAGATACCATGAAGCATCAAGAATCCTGATGTCTGGATCATCAAGATGCAGGGCCAGCCAGCCCGTCGAGACAAGGGTTCTGGGGTCGTCATTCATTGCTTGGCACACTCTCGATGCTCGCCCGTGCTAAGCCCTCACGTCCTTCAAGGCAAGCACGGACGAGATTGAGACGCGCGCATTGCATCGCTATGGTGCGCGGAAACGGGCAGCAAGGGCGGCGGGAACGTGACCGTATTGGCGAAGTACCAGCGGCTTGAGGCGGAAGGCATCTGGC
>VYCX01000018.1 GCA_009843725.1 Boseongicola sp. SB0675_bin_26 | reverse complement strand
AATCACGGCGGCGCGGAGAACCCCGAAAATGTCCCCATATGAGAATCGGTCCCTCAAGCGCGCCGCCCTTGCACGTGATCTCGCCAAGGTCCGCTGCATGTTCCGGGTCGTGCAGGTGCAGGAGGCCAACCTTGTCGACGCCCAGTCGATCAAGGCTTTGCTCGATCGATCGGCGCGCCTGGTCGGCATCGAATTTCCCCGTTTCCATCTCGCGGTCGAGCTTGGTCGAGATCACGAAGCCCGCGGGCAATCCGCCACGGGCTCGAATTGCCTCTCCGATCCGGGCCTCGCTTCTGCCGAATCCGTAGTTATTCGATGTGTCGAGGCAATTCATTGGCCCGTCGAAAATGGCGTCGAGGGTCGCACGGGCACGATCCTCGTCCACGCCATAGCCGTAGGTGTCCGGCATGTTCCCGAGCGCCGAGGTGCCGAACATGATTGACGTGACCTTTACCGGCGTCTTTCCAATGGCTTGCCGTTCCATGGCGTCTCCTCAGATCGAGCCAGCTTCGACCATGTAGTTGCCTGCCGTGCACATGGCCGCGTCGTCAGAGGCCAGAAAGAGGACCATGCGCGCCACATAGTGTGGCTCGACCAAGTCGGGCAGGCACTGTCTTTCCCTATGAGCGGCAAGGGTCTCCGGTGTGGCCCAGAGCTCCTTCTGCCGCTCGGTCATGACCCAGCCGGGAACAACCGCATTGACCCGGATTCGGTGCTTTCCGAGGTCGCGTGCCATGGTGCGCGTCAGGCCGTGAACTGCGGACTTGGCAGTGGCGTATGCGGGAAAGCCGCCGCTGGCTTCCCACCAGCTGTTCGATCCGAGATTTATGATGGACCCGCCGCCAGCCTCGATCATGCCCGGAGCCACGGCCTGGATTGCGAAAAACATGTGGCGAAGGTTCGTGGCCTGGCGTTCGTCCCAGTAATCCGGAGTCACATCTCTCCAGTCGTGGCGGTCGTCGCGGGCCGCATTGTTGACCAGGACGGAAGCGTTTCCCAGTCGACCGGCGAGCGCGGCGACCGCGTTCTGCAGCGCGTCGATGTCGCGAAGGTCGCAGGTCTCGTAGTCGACGGCGCCTTCAATGCCCGCGGCCAGCGCGGCACCGCCCTCGGAATCAAGGTCAAGGAATCCAACCTTGGCGCCTTGGTTCGCGAATGCCCGGACGACCTCGGCCCCGATGCCTTGGGCGCCACCGGTAACAAGGACGGTCTTGTCCTTCAGGCTCGGAAAGATGGCAAATTCAGGCACTGCACCTCCAGGTAACCGGGCTTGGATCACATTGTCCGGCCTATGCCTTCGCGAGGTTACTGGCAAGCCGCAACAGGATGCCTGATCGATCAAGGGTTCCCCAAGTTCCGTTGCTCTGGGCGTGGCACGTCGGCGTGGACCTGTCGGTCGTCATCCCTTGAATCGTGTTTGGGGGAGGCCTTGCACGCCAAGCCCAGAAATCGCGAAGAGGGATCCGGCCTCCGGCTGATCTCGCCCTGCACTCAGCCCAACCCCCAGTGAAGTGACGAAGAGCGTATCAAGGCTCGTTCCACCGAACATCGGTCGCGAGGGGCGCTCGACGGGAAGGTCCACCGTCATGTCGACTCGGCCCTCGGGCGTGATCCGATAGAGCTGCCAGCCGTCAATTCCTGCCTGCCAGTAGCAGCCATCGGCATCTACCGTCGCGCCGTCCGGGCGCCCGGCAACGCTTCGGGTGTCGAAGAACACTTCCGGTTCGCCCGGAGTGCCGGTATCCGGATCATAGCTTGCGCGCCAAATCGTGCGCACCGCCTTGTTGCTGTCCGAGAAGTACATCGTCCGCCCATCGGGCGAAAATGCGAGGCCGTTGGTGGTGAAGAAACCGCCCTTCCAGGGCGTGACCTCCAGGTTCGTGTCAAGGCAGTAGAATCGTCCCATGCGCTCGGGGGGGCCACCATCCTTCATGGTTCCGGCCCAGAACCGGCCGTTGATGTCAGTCGCTCCGTCATTGAAGCGGTTCATCGCGAGATGCGCTTCGGGGTCAGCGATCGTCTGCCGCTTGCCGCTGTCAGGATCGAAGAAGCAGAAGCCCGACTTCGCAGCCAGTACAAGGCCGCCGGCCTCGCGAACCGCAAGGCAGCCGACCGGCTCGCCAAAATTGATCGTGGTGTTTCCGCCACTTGACGGGTCGAATCGGTGAATCAGCCCGGCCGGAATGTCCACCCACCAGAGCACCTGGTCTCGATCATCCCAGAGGGCTCCCTCGCCAACTTGGCTTCGGCTTGGGACGACGCATTCCGCTTTCATGGTGCAGGGCCTTTCCTCAATTCTCTGCTGCGTCGGCCCGAGGTCGATGCGCTTCCGCAAATGGTGATGTTCTCCGGGCGTGTGGCTTCGGCCAGATCGCTGTCATTGCTTACCATATCCACGCAATCTCGGCGATCAAGGCAGGCATCGGTTGGGAGGCGCGCGCGAAGTTGACGTCCGTGCCACTTTCCTGGTCATTGCGACATTGAACATCTGGTCACTCGCTGTTGCCCAAGCGCGTGGCGATGGCAAAGTGTGTTTCCTGTCTTGTGCACGAGATAAACATTGAACGAAGCTGCTTCGCAGCAGGTGCAAGTGGACAGGCGGGGTCTCCGACTTTGCGCCCTGATGCCGTGAGCGCTGCGTCGGAGGTCGCTGGGGCGCGAACTTGCGGTCACGTCGACCTTTTCTCTCCCTGACAGCGCTGTTCCCTTCCCTGTCGGCCGTCCGTGTCCGGATGGTCGAGGCGCACGCCGCCGAAGCAAAGGAAACACCATGAGACGAATGGCGACATGACGATCTCCGCCGGCTCGACCGCCTCGCAGAGCGTCGACAGCTTGTGGGTGTTGAGGTTGTCCACGAGAACGTTCCTCTTGCTGCGGGAAGTGGACGTCGGCAATGTCCACGAGCACGCCGGCAAAGTCCTGCCTGGTGCGGCGGTCGGTGACCTCGACATGGCGCCAGGCGAGCAGCAGGGCATGGACCATGAAAAGGTTGGCAGTGCCGCGGCGCTCGTACTCGAAGCCGAACCCCGCCGGCTGCCCCGGGCGGGTCGGCAAGGGCGTCCGGGTCTCCTTGGCTTGCTGTTTCGACGTCTTGTCAAGGCATTCCAGGACGGTGTTGTCGTCGAAGTCGCGGTCATGGACCTTGAGCACGTCCTCCATGGCAAGGACGAAGTCGGCGTTCGCCTTCGGCGGAATGCATCAGGTGGACTTCAGCCCTGGCTTGATGCAGGTCTTTTCAGTGCCCTCCGCACCGCTTCTTCGGAGATGCCGTCGACGGCCTCGAGCTCGACCAGCTTCTCGCAGAGCAGCCGGAGTGTCCAGCGAACCCGCCCCGGCGGCGGCTTCGAACAGGCCAGCATCACCAGCTTCGCCTTTCCCACGCCGTCCCGACGTCGACAAAGCCTGCGATGTCTGCGTCACCGCGTCCGCCGTCGTCGCGGCTTCTGTCCGCCAGCAGGAGGATGCCGGCTCGCCGCCGCTCCATCGATCCCTTGCCGCCGTCCGCGATTTCCCGCAAGCGCGCCCGTTCGTCATCATCCAGGAGTACATGATGGATCTTCCTGCCAGTCGAGTTCACTTTCTGCCGCCCTGTCCGGCCTTCCGGAAAGGAGCGGCCGAGGTCGCCAGGACAGCGCCTGCTGTCGCTGCCAGACCCGGAAAGCGCGCAGTCGTTGATTTTCGTTATTGCAGACATGCAGCATCTTGATGCGCAGGAAAACTGGCAGGCGCCGCCGCAAGGGCACCATCAGTTCAAGGGCGGCACTGTACTGATGCATTGGCACCGTATCGGATTCTTCCCGCCGAAAGTCCAGGGCTATCGCGTTTGGATTTTGTCGGTTTCGAGAGTCGGTGCGAGGCTTGCT
>VYCX01000393.1:24840-27911 GCA_009843725.1 Boseongicola sp. SB0675_bin_26 | reverse complement strand
TTGCGGCGAGATGACCGCTTGTGTCTCCGGTTCGTCGGCAGCGTCTGCCATCCGGCTTGACGGTAGCGCCATTTACTCGCACACGCCTTGTCGTTAACAAATGGGCGTCTTTGCAGGCGGAAAGGCCGATCGTGACAGGCACACGCACAGAAACAGACAGCTTCGGCCCGCTTGAGGTTCCCGCAGACCGCTACTGGGGCGCACAAACGCAGCGGAGCCTGATGAACTTCCCCATCGGATGGGAGAGGCAGCCGATCGCCGTGGTTCGCGCACTCGGCGTGATCAAGCAGGCCTGCGCCGAAGCCAACAAGTCTGCCGGCAAGTTGCCCGCCGAGGTGGCCGACGCATTGATCCAGGCAGCCTCGGAGGTTGTCGAGGGGAGGCACGATGATCACTTTCCGCTGGTTGTCTGGCAGACCGGGTCCGGCACGCAGTCAAACATGAACGCCAACGAAGTGATCTCGAACAGGGCAATCGAGATCCTTGGTGGCGTGATCGGTTCCAAGGATCCGGTGCACCCGAACGATCATTGCAACATGGGCCAGTCCTCGAACGACACGTTTCCGACCGCCATGCATGTGGCTACGGCCATGGCGGCGCGGGATGTCCTGTTGCCGGGCCTGCAGAAACTGCGCACGGCGCTGGATGCAAAGGTTGGAGAGTTCGACGGAATCATCAAGATCGGGCGGACGCACACCATGGACGCGACGCCGCTCACGCTCTCGCAGGAATTCTCCGGCTATGCGCATCAGGTCGCCAAGTCGGTCGAACGGGTCCGGGCGGCGCTGGGCGACATTCACGAACTGGCGCAGGGCGGGACGGCTGTCGGCACGGGCCTCAACACGAGGCCCGGCTGGGACGAGGAGGTGGCCGCCAACATGGCCAGGATCACCGGCCTTCCGTTTGTCACGGCCCCGAACAAGTTCGAGGCGCTGGCCGCCCATGATGCAATGGTTGCAATGTCAGGTGCGCTGAAGGCCGCCGCCGCGTCGCTCTTCAAGATCGCCAATGACATACGGCTTCTGGGTTCGGGGCCGCGCTGCGGGCTTTACGAACTGCTGCTGCCGGAAAACGAGCCCGGCTCCTCGATCATGCCCGGAAAGGTCAATCCAACCCAATGCGAAGCCATGACGCAGGTCGCGGCGCACGTGATCGGCAACGATGCGGCCGTAGGATTCGCAGGCAGTCAGGGGCATTTCGAGCTTAACGTCTACAAGCCCATGATAGCCTACAACGTGCTGCAATCCATGCAGCTCTTGGGGGATGCGGCCGCCGCGTTCGCGGACAACTGCGTCAGCGGCATCCGTGCCAACGAGTCCCGAATTGACCAGTTGATGCGGGAATCCCTTATGCTGGTGACTGCGCTTGCCCCGACAATTGGATATGACAACGCCACCACGGTCGCCAAGACGGCGCACAGGAACGGGACGACCCTAAAGGAAGAGGCTGTCAGGCTGGGGTTCGTGGACGCGGCGACCTTCGACCGGATCGTACGGCCCGAGGAGATGATCGGCCCGAAAGCGTGACATGCATCAGCCGGAGGCAGCCACGGAAGTGCGCCGTGCGTGGAATGCGCGCCGAGCGTCCCGCGAATGCGCTTCGTCAGGAGTGACGAGAGCCGGCTTCACGATGCCCAAATCGGGGAAATTGCCTTGAACCGCTGACGCAAGGCCGTCGCCAGGTGCTAGCCGAAGGACTGCAGGACGGGGAAGGTCTCGTTCAGCCACCAGCTGAAATCTGTGAATTGTCCCGTGAGCAGCAAGAGACCCACAGTCCAAAGCAGCAGGCCCGTGATCCGCTCGATCTTGTCCATGTTGCGGCGCATCCAGTTCATGAAGCCGGTCAGTCTCGGGAAGAACATCGCCACAAGCAGGAACGGGATGCCAAGGCCGGCGGCATAGAACGCGAGAAGCGTAGTGCCGCGCGTCACGTCCGCCTCGCTTGCCGCCAGAGAAAGGATGGCACCCAGTATCGGGCCGATGCAAGGTGTCCAGCCAAAGGCGAACGCCAGTCCAAGAATGTAGGCTCCGAATTCCGACCCGCCCCGGTTGCCTGCATCAATGCGCATTTCGCGGTCCATGAAACTCAGGCGAAAGACGCCGATGAAATGCGCTCCGAACACCATGATCACGATTCCCGCGACCGTCACGAACCAGCCTTGGTTGGTCAGGAAGAAGCGCCCGAAGGCGCTGGCGGTGAAGCCAAGGAAGAGAAACACCGTGGAGAGGCCGAGCACGAAGAAGATGGCCGAATTGCGCACGCGACGGGAGGCTTGGCCACTTGCTGCATGCATCTCGGTTACAGACACCCCGCCCATGTAGGCAAGGTAGGGGGGCACGATTGGCAGGACGCAGGGGCTCAGGAAGGACAGGAAGCCCGCTGCCAGCGCCACGAGCATGGCAGGCAAGAGGCTCAGGTCGAAGATGTCAATGCCGAACATGGATGCCCTTTGGTTCCGAATCCGATAAATAAGGCACAACAAACCCTTCTGCCCAGACGCAGGGGGTCACAACTCGGTGGACAAGCTGAAACATGCCGCGTACCGCTCGCTCCGATGGAATTTGACGAAGAACTCGATGCCCTGGGGCTCCTTTGTCCGCTGCCAGTGCTGAAGGCCGCGAAACGCCTGCGCGCAATGGCGCCCGGAGCGACCCTGAGGCTGGTCGTGGACGATCCGGCAGCCGCCGTGGACGTGCCGCATTTCTGCAAGGAGCAAGGGCACGAACTCTTGAAGTCAGAAGAGCGGGGCGGGCTCCAAATCTACATGATCCGTAGGTCCGGAAGCGACCAAGAGTCCTGATGCTGCCAGCGGCGATTGGGGTCGGACAAAGCACTTTGCAAACTCCATGGATCCGTGCTTTTGCGGTCGATGAGTTCACGCGCGGCACAGTTTTTCTGAACGCTTCCAAGTTTACGACCTTCCTTGGGGGCGATCAGAAACGGAGGGCACGCGGTTGAGCCGACCTGCGTTCCGCTATGGCCTTCGTCGTTGCCGTCAATCGGGAGAGGACGCCGAAAGCCGGCAGATTCCGACATTGAAGCGCGAACGCGCGGCCGTCCGGACCATCACA
>VYCX01000393.1:0-24830 GCA_009843725.1 Boseongicola sp. SB0675_bin_26 | reverse complement strand
TTCAAGGAGTTTTCTGATGAATTTCGGCTTGAACAACATGGGCGAATGTGGCCGCTGGCTGGTGCGAGCAGATTGCGTCTCAGGACCAATTTTGAAACAATGGTGCTGCAATGCGTGCCGCAGTGGTCAGAAATTTCAACGAAGACCTCTCGATCGAGACGGTGTCGGATCCGGCATGCCCGGATGACGGCGTGGTCTTGGAGGTGGCAGCCTGCGGTGTCTGTCGCTCCGACTATCACGGTTGGGTGGGCAAGCATCCTCGGATTGAGAATGGCTCGATTCTGGGCCATGAGTATTGCGGCACAGTGGTCGAGGCGGGCTCGCAAGCAAAGCACAGGATTGGAGACCGTCTCATCGCCCCGTTCATTCTGGGCTGCGGCAGGTGTCCGGCTTGTCAGACGGGCGTGTCCAACACCTGCGAGCACCAGATTGTTCCGGGTTTTGGCTGGCCGGGGGCCTACGCCGAATACGTAGCCACCCCATTTGATCACAATCTCGTTCATCTGCCTGAAACGATGTCGCCTGCTCTCGCGGCGGGCCTGGGATGCCGAGTTACGACTGCATGGCACGCCTTGACGGACCGCGCCAATGTGAAGGCTGGCGAATGGGTTGCGGTTCACGGCACTGGCGGCATCGGCTTGGCCACTCTGCTCCTGGCAAAGATGATGGGCGCGCAAGTGGTTGTCGTTGATGTAGTCGAAGAGAAGTTGGCGCACGCAAGGCAGCACGGGGCGGATGCCGCCGTAAATGCTTCTGAGTCCGACGCTGCCGAGGCGATCCGCGAGATCACTGGAGGCGGAGCGCAGGTCTCGGTCGAGGCCTTGGGGATCGAGGCAACCACCAACGCCTCAGTCGAATGTCTTGCAACCCTTGGCCGGCATGTGCATGTCGGCATGCCTTCGGGTAGCGGGATGCTGCAGGTCAACATGCGGGCGATTTACACCAAGCAGCTTTCGTTTTTTGGCACCCGCGGCATGCCGGCTTGGAAATACCCGTCACTGCTTGGGATGATTGAGCGCGGTGAAGTGAACATCGCCCCGATGCTTGCGCGGGAAATTGCGCTGTCCGATGCCAGCGCGGAACTCAGGGCGATGAGCGGGCCAACTCCGCCGGGCACGGCCGTGATCACGGACTTGACGAGGTAGGCACCACTCGTTCACTCAATGCGACTGACCGACAGGCGCCTCCATGGCCTGCGCGAACCAAGGCCGGCAGGCCATCGTCGCGACACCTTTGACAGTGCTTCGGCAAGATGCAATCTGTAAGCAATTCTTATGGAAAAATAAAGAAATTATCGCGTTCATCAAGCAAGCCTGTCGATTATGCTCTGTTGCGAAGCTTGCCATGCATGGACGACCTAGGCGGAAATGACCTCGAAGTCTCTCAAGGTGACAATTGAGCGTGGTGCTGCCGCAAAGAGCGCGCAGCATGTGTTCCACGTGCCTGCCCATGAAAGCCAGACCGTGCTCGATGTCGTGTCCTGGATACAGCAATACGCCGATCCCACCCTGAGCTACAGGTTTGCCTGTCGGGTCGGCATGTGCGGCTCTTGCGCGATGATGGTGAATGGAGTGCCTCGCTGGACGTGCCGAACGCATGTTTCGAAAGTCCTTGAGGGCAATGCGATCACAATCGGACCCTTGCGCAATTTGCCGACAATAAAGGACCTTGTCGTGGACATGGACCCGTTCTTTGAAAAATGGATCGCTGCTGAAGGCATGCACCATGGCGGGCTGACCCGAGAGGATCCCATTGCGCCGGTGGACGAGAAGAGCGCAGCGCGGCTCGAGGCAAATGCTGGGATCGAGTGCATCAACTGCTCGGTCTGCTATGCCGCCTGTGATACGGTGGCGGGCAATCCGGAGTATCTTGGCCCGGCGGCGCTGCAGCGGGCATGGACCTTGCTGAATGACGCCAAGGACGAAGGGCGAAATGCCATTCTGGATGCGGTCTCTGGCAAAGGCGGGTGCCAGAACTGCCACTCGATGGGATCCTGCACAGCCTATTGCCCCTACGAGCTCGACCCGATGTCGGCCATTGCGGGGTTGAAGCGCGAAACCACCAAGTCGTTTTTCAACAGGGTGCGTGGATGCTGAGTGTGCGCCTGTATTTTCTGCAACGGATCACTGCGCTCTTGATGGTGCCTTTGGTGCTCGGGCATTTGGCGGTGATAGTATATGCTGTCCAGGGCGGACTGAGTGCGGCAGAGATTCTCGGTCGCACGCGCGAGTCTGCCCTATGGTTCATGTTCTACGGTATCTTCGTCGTCGCTGTGTCGGTCCATGCGGCCATAGGCGTGCGCGCGGTCGTTCATGAGTGGGTTGGTCTCAAGGGCGCGGCCCTGGAAGTTGTCATGTGGATCACGGGCCTGGGACTCTTTGCGCTAGGAGCGCGTGCCGTCTGGGCCGTGACCTTCGCATGAGAGCTGCAAGAGGCATTGCCTCGCGCGCCCATCCGCTGTGGCTTGCCTATGTACTGCACCGGCTCTCCGGCGTTGGATTGGCGGTGTTTCTGCCCTTTCATTTCTGGGTGCTGGCCACGGCAACGACGGCTCCCAAACGCCTGGACGCCTTCCTTGCAATGACAGAGGCGAGCGCGGTCAAGCTGGCTGAATGTGGCCTGGTCTTCCTGCTCGCCGTGCACATGTTTGGCGGTTTGCGCCTTATGGCGTTGGAATGGCTCCCGTGGCGACCGTCGCAAAAGTCCCTGGCAGCCGGTGCTGCCGCGACATCATTCTTGATCGCAGCTCTTTTCTTGCTGAAGGCGGTGTGAGATGCGCATCTCTGACATTGAAAGGCACGACACCGACATCTTGATTCTCGGCACCGGCGGCGCGGGGTTGTTCGCGGCGCTCCATGCCCAGCAAAGCGCGCCTGACGGCACAAGGATCACGATCGCCGTCAAGGGCCTGATCGGCAAGTGCGGATGCACGCGCATGGTTCAGGGCGGCTACAATGTAGCGCTTGGCGGCGGTGACACGGTCGCGCGACATTTCATGGACACGATCCGCGGCGGCACATGGCTTCCCAATCAGGACATGGCCTGGCGATTGTGCGAGCAGGCTGTGGTGCGCATTCGAGAACTGGAAAACGAGATCGGCTGTTTCTTTGACCGCAACCCGGATGGCTCGCTGCATCAAAAGGCCTTTGCCGGACAAACCGCCGACCGGACCGTGCACAAGGGTGACCTTACTGGCATTGAGATCATCAACCGCCTGATGGAAAAGGTGCTCGCAGGCGGCACCGAAAGGCTGCAGGAGCATCGCGCGGTTGGGCTGATCCCGACAAGGGATGGCGCATCCCTTGCCGGGGTCTTGATGATCGACATGCGCACCGGCCAGTTCCGGCTGGTTCGCGCCAAGACGGTGCTGATGGCCACTGGCGGTGGCCCGACCATGTACAAGTACCACACGCCTTCTGGCGACAAGACCATGGATGGCTTGGCGATGGCGCTGCGGGCGGGGCTGGCGCTTCGCGACATGGAGATGGTGCAATTCCATCCCACGGGACTATTGGCCGGCGATCACACCCGGATGACCGGCACGGTACTGGAAGAAGGGCTGCGCGGCGCGGGCGGTCAATTGATCAACCACGCCGGTCAGCGGTTTCTGTTTGACTACGACGCCAAGGGTGAACGCGCCACCCGCGACGTTGTCAGCCGCGGCATCTTTGCCGAGATGCGCAAGAAAAACCAACCGGGGCAGGGAGGTGTCTTCATCTCGATGTCCCATTTGGGGCCAGAGAATGTCCGTCAGCACTTCAAGGGCATGGTCAAACGCTGCGCCGACTGCGGATTCGATTTGGCTGCGGGCAAGGTCGAGATTGTGCCCACCGCACACTATTTCATGGGCGGTGTTGTCGTGGACGTGGATGCGCGCACAGAGATGGAGGGGCTCTATGTCGCTGGCGAAGACGCAGGCGGAGCACATGGTTCGAACCGGCTGGGCGGCAACGGGGTGGCGAACTCGACCGTTTACGGCGGAATCGCGGGCGACACAATGGGCGCGGACGTTGATGGCATGACTTTGCGCGATCCCGATGAAGACGTTCTGGCAGCTGAAATGGTTCGCGCGGTTCATCCACTCAGCCGCAAGCCCGATCTTGTCCTGCCGCTTCGCAAACGGCTCCAAGACGTGATGTGGGAGGATGTTGGCGTGATGCGGACCGAAGCCGGGATGAGGCGCGGCCTCGCCGGAATCGCCGAGACGTCAGAGGCGCTGATGGACGTGGGAGTCGCGAAGGAGAATCTTGCCTTCAACCTGACTTGGCACGACTGGCTGGACCTGCGCTCGCTCTGCGACATTTCCGAGGTGATTGCCAAGGCCGGAATCGCCCGCGAAAACTCTCGTGGTGCGCATTTCCGCGAAGATCACCCCGACCCAGGCGCGATGGAAGACAGCGAGTTCACGCTTGCGCGCCTGCAGGGCGGCACGGTGGGCGTGACTCGCGAACCCGTCCAATTCACTATTGTGCGCCCCGGCGAGACCATCTTGCCCGATGACGCACCCGAAACACTGGTGACCGCACAATGATACCAATCCAGTTGATCCAGGAGACTGCCGAGGCCTTGATGGACAAGGCAGCCATTGAAATCCCCCAGGACTACCTTGACGGGCTTCGGGCGGCTGCCGATTCCGAGGATGGCGATCTGTCGTCTTTCGTCCTGAAGGCGATGCTTGAAAACTACGAAGTTGCAAAGGAAGACCGCCGTGCCATGTGTGGCGACACAGGCGTGCCGAGGTGGTTCGTGAAGCTTGGCAACGAGACGCAAGTTGAGGGCGGCATGGTCGCCCTGGAGGCTGCACTGCGTCGGGCGACGGCCAATTCCACCAGCGGCGTGCCCTTGCGCCCAAACCGTGTCCATCCGCTTTGGCGCACGGATCACAACAACAATGTGGGCATTGGCGCGCCGGAGATCGAGTACGGGTTTGAGCCTGAGCCCGAGGGCGAGTGGGTCGACTTGATCACTGTTCACAAAGGCGGCCTCTTCGGGACGGATTACCGAATGCTCTTTCCATCGGACGGCATTCAGGGGATCAAGCGGTTCTACCTCGACAGCCTGATGGCATTCGGGAAACGCGGCCTCGCTTGCCAGCCTGCGATCATCGGCATCGGCCTCGGCGGATCCAAGGACATCTGCATGACGCTGGGCAAGCGGGCCTCCGTACTGCGCGTAGTTGGCAGCCGAAATTCCGATCCGCGCATTGCTGAACTTGAGGATGAGTTCAAGGAGCTAGGCAATTCGATCGGCATGGGGGCGATGGGCTTCGTCGGCAAGAACATGGTAATCGATTGCAACATAGAGGTTGGCTTTTGCCATACGGGCGGCATGCCTATGTCGGTGCATGCCTTCTGCCTGTCGTCGCGTCGCGCGGTCGCGCGCATTCATGCTGGTGGCCAAGTGGTGTTCCGAACGGACCCTGCATGGTTCACCGACTACCAGCGCCGCGAGACGATTGACTGGTCACCGGTCAGGGAGGCGGCGGAATGAGCGTCCCGCGCGAAATCCGGCTGTCGACAACCCCGACTTCCGAGGCGATCGCCAGCCTGCGTCTGGGTGATGTCGTTTATCTGAACGGGCTGATGTACACCGCGCGCGAGGGCGTCTACATGCGCGCGCTGGCGGATCGGGCAAATGTCCCGATGGAGCTTCCGTCGGAATCAGCCGCAAACTTTCATTGCTCGCCTGCAGCGCGGATCAATGCGGACGGCTCGTTTGACATAGGAGCTGTCACGGCGACTGCCTCATTCCGTTTCGCCAAGTGGCTGCCAGAGTGGATGGCCAGGACAGGTGCCAAGCTCATCGTCGGCAAGGGCGGGATGACGTCAGAAGACTACAAGGAATATTTCGTGCCAAACGGCGCCGTGTACCTGTCTACCGTCGGCTATGGCACAGGCGCATTGCTCGGGCGCGGGGTGGAAAGGGTCGAAGCGGTTCACTGGCACGAGGAACTGGGCTTGGCGCAGGCGATGTGGGTCATCAAGTGCAACCGGATGGGGCCGTTCATCGTGGCTTCTGACCTCAATGGCGACTGTCTGTTCGAGAGGGAAAATGCCAAGATCGCCGAGAATGTCGCGCGGGTCTACAGGGGGACGAAGCCGGCAGTGATGAAGCGCTACGGTGAAACCGATGACCGGACGGATGAAGTGATCTAGGACCAATCGGGAGTGCCGTCACCCGGAAGCCTCCCGCTCACTCTCGATGACACTGCGTAGCGCGTCGTAGAGCTCGGCAACAGCTTTCGTCTTGATCAGGTCCTCACGGTATGCGAGGCCCAAGACCCGCGTCGGCGCATCAGGCCCAAGGTCCAGACGCTTTACTGGCACGTTGTCATGCGGCTTGACGGCAAGGCTGGGCACGATGGAGACGCCAAGATTGGCGTGGACCATGCTCGCAATCGCTTCTGGACTGTCCAATTCCATCGCCTCGGACACGCGGATGCGTTTCGACACAATCCAGTTGTCGATCAGCGTGCCAAGAACGGCATTCCGGTCGAAGCGGATATAGGGCCTTGTCTTTAGCAGCTTGATGGGATCACTTTCTTCCTCTCCGGGGGTCGCAATCAACTGCATCCGTTCGTGTGCCAGTTCACGAAACAGAACTCCCACCGGCATCAGGTGCGGTTTCGTGATGACGGCGGCATCAATCGTTCGGCGCTCGATGCCCGCGAGCAATGTGCCGGTCAGTCCGGGCCGGATATGCAATCCGATCTCGGGGAACCTTGACTTCAACACCGCCATGGCTCGTGGTGTCAAGCCCGTGAGGGTCGTCCGAAGCGCCCCCAGCGTGACTACACCGGTCAGGCCGCCATCGGCCAAGACGGACGGTACCAAGTTGTCGTAGTCGGCGATCAGCTTGCGAGCCCTTGCGACGAGTTGATGACCGGCGGGAGTCAGTTCAGGTGTCCGGGTGCGGCGATTGAACAATGCAATCCCGAGGTCGGCCTCCAGCGTCTGCATCTGCTGACTGACGGCAGCATGGGTGACGTGCACGGCATCGGCAGCCGCGCTGAAGGTCTTGGCATCCGCGATTGCAACCAGTGTACGTAGCAGTCGAATTGTCATGGATCCGGTCGCCTCGCGTGAAAGCAATGCTTTCAGAGATTGTAAGGTGAATTAGCTTCTCTGAAGCATAGCTTACTCTTAAACTGCCGAAAAGCCACCGGTGATCGGATTGTGGCCAGTGTTGAAGGGATCGACGACCACAAATCGGCTGGCAGCCTTGTCCAAGACGGGCTCACCGTGGGCTTTTTTGAACGCAAGAGCCTCAATGATTGCATCGAAAGGGAGAAAGCAATGGGAGCATTTGATCGCGTAAGTGGCGTTTCGCGTCGTGATTTCTTCAGGATAGCGGGGACTTACGGCTTGAGTTCGACGTTCTTGGCCGCAGGGGCCTTTGGCGGCGCGATGACGGCTGCAAATCTGGCCAAGGCTGCTGAATCGCAATACAACCGTCGCTACGCAAAGGAAGCCAGGCACAACCTGAAGTTCGGCGCAGCCGGTTTCAACCAGGACAACCTGCTGATCGAACGTGCAGGCTGTCTCGAGTTCGTTCGCGACCTCGAAGAGCGAACCGATGGCGAGATCCGCGTTGAGTTCATCGGCAACAACCAGATCTGTGGTCAGCTTTCCTGCGTCGAGAAAGCGCAGCAAGGCATCGTGGACATCTACGCGGCCTCAACCCAGAATTCCGCTGGCGGCGCGCCGTACCTCAACGTGCTGGACTACGCTTACATGTTCCGCTCCCGAGCGGACCAGTACCACTTCATGTACTCGCCTGCATCGCAGCGCATTCTGCGTGATCCGTTCGAGAGAATGCATGGCCTGAAGTTCCTGTTCACGCACGCAGAACTGCGCGGCATCCAGCTTGGCTTGGCCTGGGAGGACAGGGAGACCGTGACGTCGGTCGAGCAGCTCGCCGGCACCAAGAACCGCGTAACGGGCACTCAACTCGGTCGTATCGCGATGCAGGCACTGAACCTTAACCCGGTTCCTGTGGCTTGGGAGGAAACCCTTGACGGGCTCAAGCAAGGTCTGATCGATGGCGCCGAAACCTGGGCTTCGGCTGTGGCCTATGCCAACATGTCGCCGGTGGTCAGCCAGTGTGTCGACCTCCGCTTCTTCTGCGGAACCGAGCATACGGCGATGTCGGCCTCGACGTTCGACGGCCTCGACGGGATGCTGCAAGACGCCGTCATGGAATCGGCTTACCTTACGCAGGTTCACGTGCAGGCCGCGAACGAAGCTGCGCTGGTCAACACGGTTGGCTTCTCGCATCCGCATCAGGGTCCTGAGACGATCTTTGCCAAGAACAACGTCCGTGTTGCCGCCCTGTCGGATGCAGAGATCAGGAAGGCCGAGGAAATGTGTTCACCCGAATTCCAGCCGCAGCTGTGGGAGCAGTGGCGCGAGCGGATCAACGGCTGGGCTGGCGGCATTGACACCTACCAGGAGATCTATGGCGAGGTGCGGACGAATCCGCACAAGCTTGCCGAAAACGTCGAGCCTCGACGGTGGTGGAAAGGCTGAGTCAATTGGTCCAGCGCAACAGGCCAGCCCCGTTCGCGGGGCTGGCTTTTTCTTGCTGCGGGCGATACACCGAAGCGACAGGAAGGCGAGCAAATGTCGTACGTTGAGGACATAGCGGCGATTTTGTCGGCAGCAGTCGCGCAAGACGCTTGGGCATTGCGCAGCGCGATGAAGAGTGACGCAACCTGGGTGCTGGGTTTCATCGTCGCCGTTGCCGGCGGATGGGCTCTCGCGATGATATACAGGCGTGTGCCTCTCCTGGACCGCCACCTCGAGCGTACATTCATGGTCACAAGCTATCTTGCCATCGCGCTCATCATTTTCTGGGGCGTGGTCGACCGTTTTGTCTTCTCGAACCAACAGCCCTGGTCCACGACGATCCCGCCGCTTCTGTTCATGATCATGGCTTGGTTCGGCGCGACCTACAACGTGCGCTTGCGCTCCCACCTCAGCTTTTCGGAATTTCGCAGCCGGATGGGCCGCAAGGCACAAATGGCCTGCCTTTGCCTGGACAATGTGTTGTGGATGGCATTCTCGGTGATTGTCATCGTGACAACCGCCCGTGCAGCGGTGCTGTCCGCCTCCAATTTCCAGATCGTCCTGGGTACTGACAACGTCATGCAGTGGTGGTTTCTGCTGACCGCCCCGTTCGCGTTTCTGTTGATGGCCGCCCGCGTGGTCGAAAACGTTCACGAGGACGTCGAAAACTACCGGCATGGCAATGAACTCATCCAGACGACCGTCATCGGAGGTGGGGAATAGTGTCCGACGGCACAATCATCACGTTCATCTCCATTGGCGTCACGTTCCTGTTCATGCTTGGTGTGCCGGTCTTCCTGGTGATCGCGTCGTGGGTCGTCGGTTGCTCGTTTGTCTTGGGGCTCACGCTCGACAACATGGGTGCCGAGCTACTGAACGTGTTCAACAAGGGTTTCGCGCTCCTGGCCATGCCGCTCTTCATCCTGACAGGGGACCTCATCAACAAGTCGGGAATCGCGCGCAGGCTTTCGGACTTCGCCTATGCCTGTCTCGGCTGGGTCCGCGGCGGTCTAGGGATGGCATCTCTTGGCGCCTGCGGGCTCTTTGCGGCCATTTCCGGATCGAACTCCGCCACGACTGCAACCATCGGTTCGATGCTCCATCCCGAAATGGTCAAGGGCGGCTATGACGAACGCTTCTCTGCCGCCACATCGGCGGCAGGCGGCACAGTCGGAATCATCATTCCGCCGTCGATCATCTTTATCGTGTACGGGTTTCTTCTGAACCTGCCAATTTCCGACCTCTTCGTTGCGGGCATCATTCCTGGGGCGTTGATGGTTATCGGCATGCAGATTGCGTGCTGGCTGATTTGCCGGGCCAATGGCTGGGGGTACCTGATCCAGCTGAAATTCAATCGAATGCTCAAGACCGCGTTTGGGGCGTGGCTGGGCTTCTTCGCAATAGGCCTCGTGCTCTGGGGAATCTACACGGGCAAATTCTCTCCGACCGAGGCGGCCGGAGTCACCGTGGGCTTCTGCATCATCGCTGGATTGCTGAGCTGGGTCGCAAACCACGTGCTAAAGATGGACATGAACCGGGATTGGTCGGAGAAGTCGTATGCCGAGATGCTGGTGGTCGAGGGCTTCACCCTGAAAGACATTCCCGGCATCACGATGCGCTCAGCCCAGATCACCGGTGTATTGGCCCCACTGATCGCGATTTCGGTGGTCATGCAGCAGATCTTGTCGCTCCTTGGCGCACAAGGCGTGATTACAGATTTCCTGACATCGTTAGGCGGCTACTATCCGGTCCTCCTTGCTGCAATGGCGATCGTGTTTGTTTCCGGCATGGTCCTGGAGTCCTTGCCGGTGACGATCATCTTGGCTCCGATTCTGGCGCCAATCGCGGCGAGCGTGGGAGTGGACCCGATCCACTTTTCGGTGATCTTCCTGGTTGGGGCATCAATCGGCTTCATCACGCCGCCTTACGGGTTGAACCTTTACGTTGCATCCGGTGTGACTGGCGTACCGTATTTCAGGCTGATCAGATATACGGTGCCTTACCTTGTTGCCTTGGTCTCGGTTTGGCTGTTGGTCGCGCTTGCACCAGCGATCGCGCTTGCGTTGCTCCCAGGCCGGTGACGATTCCTGAACGACTTCAACGGATCGCTGCAAGAAGGCAAACCGCTTGGCGGCATGTGGCGCGGCGCTGGCGGCGGGGCCGCGATTGTGGTCACCAATCCTGCAACAGGCGACGTGCCGGGTCTTGTTTCCGATTGCAGCGCCGGTGAGTCAGACCGGGCAATCGCAGCCGCTTCGCGTGCCTTCGAAGACTGGTCGCGCAGAGGTCTGAGCAATCGGGTCGGCCTGGTGCACAAGTTGCACGACTCGCTGACGGACAATCAGGAAACGCTGGCACGACTGCTGACCGCCATGCAGGGAAAGCCCTTGGCCGAGGCCTGCGGCGAAATCACGGCTGGTGCTGTCCAAATCCGCTGGTTCGCAGAGAATGTACGCCGAGCCCGTGGCGAGATTGTGCCAGCGCCCGCCGCCGGACCGCAGTTTGCTGGCTACGTGCCACGCGGTTGGCGCGGCAGTGGCGATCACGCGATGTAGCCTTCCCTCTCCTATGCTGGCGCGCAAGCTCGGTCCGGCATCGGCGGCTGGATGGCAAAGTGGTGGCCAAGCCAGCCACCGCCACGCCCTTTTCAGGGCCGGTCTGGGGGCAAGCCATGCCAATATGTGGGCATTCCTGGCGGCGTGGTGAACATCTCGATGCGGTCTGCCCAGGCCAATCGGAGGTGCGATCACGGCCAGGCGTCAACCGGCGGCGTGGATCCCAATGCCCGACACAGGCCCATTCCGCGTGACGCTCAGCGCTCCCGCGACCACCAGCCGATGCGCCGCGGCTTCTTGTCGGCGTCGCCGTCGTCCGTTGAAGCCATCACCGGTTCCGGGGCAGGCCTCGATTCCGTTTCGTCGGCCGGCTTGAAGGCAGGTTCGCTTTCAGGCAACATTTCCGGCGCTTGGGTCGCTTCATCCTGGACTTCCGATTGTGCCTGGGGGTCCATGCCCGCTGAAGATTCCTCTTTCTTGCGGCTACGCCGCCGTTTAGGCTTGGTTTCGGCCGATGCCTTTTTCTTGCCTGCGCTTGCAGTTGTCGCTGCATCCGCGTCACTGACATCCTCGGCGTTTGCGTCGGCTTTCTTGCGCTGACGCCGCTGGCGCTTGGGCTTCCCGTCGCCGTCGGAATCGTCCGTCTTCGTTTCCGGGTCCTTCTCCGGAGCCACCGACTTGGCGTCCGATTCCGCCTCGGTTCCGCTCGCGACTTCGACGCTATCCTCATCTTGCCCGTCAACGCCCTTTCCGCGGCGACGGCGGCGACGGCGGCGCCTTTTCTTCGGACGGCCATCGTCTTCGGAAAGCGTCGCGTCGACACCCTCCTCAGGCGCCGCTTCGTCATCTGCGCCGGCCATGAGCGAGGCGTCGGCGGACACTACCGGCGCACTCGATTCAATCCTGCGAGACGTGGTCCTGAACTTCTCGATCGAGAATTCCGGCGGAACGAGGTGGGGATCCGCCTCAAGCCTTACGACCATGCCATAGCGCATTTCGATCTGGGCGATATGTTCGCGTTTCGTGTTCATCAGGAAGTTGATGACCGGCACCGGAACCCTGAGCAGAACCTCCCTTGACCGCTTTCGCACGCCTTCCTCTTCCAGCTGACGCAGGATCGTCAGGCCGAGGCTGTCGATCGAGCGCAAGAGGCCGGTGCCATGGCAGGACGGGCAAGGCTGCGTCGAGGCTTCAAGCACGCCTGGACGCAGCCGCTGACGCGACATCTCGAGCAGGCCAAAGCCCGAAATGCGGCCAACCTGTATGCGTGCCCGATCCGTCTTCAGCTTTTCCTTGAACCGCTTCTCGACCGCCGCGTTGTTCTTGCGCTCGTCCATGTCGATGAAGTCGATCACGATGAGGCCGGCAAGGTCGCGAAGCCGAAGCTGGCGCGCGACCTCCTCCGCAGCCTCGAGATTTGTCTTGAGCGCAGTGCTCTCGATCGATCCCTCCTTTGTCGCCCGGCCGGAGTTCACGTCGACTGCGACGAGCGCTTCGGTCTGGCCAATGACGATGTAGCCCCCGGACTTGAGCTGCACGACCGGATTGAACATGCCGCCGAGGTAGCTTTCGACCTGGTGCCGTGCAAACAGCGGCATCGGGTCGTTGTACAGCTTAACGTTCTTGGCATGGCTCGGCATGATCATTTTCATGAAGTCCTTGGCCGTGCGGAAGCCGTCCTCGCCCTCGACCAGCACCTCGTCGATCTCGCGGCTGTAGAGATCGCGGATCGATCGCTTGATGAGGTTGCCTTCCTCATAGATCTGGGCAGGCGCGATGGACTTCAGCGTCAGCTCGCGTATCTGTTCCCAGAGCCTCTGGAGATATTCGTAGTCCCGCTTGATCTCCGATTTCGTGCGCTGGGCCCCTGCGGTCCGGATGATCAGGCCCGCACCTTTGGGAATCTCGATGCCATCGGCGATCGCCTTGAGTTTCTTGCGATCCGACGCGCTCGTGATCTTTCGACTGATCCCGCCGCCGCGCGCCGTGTTTGGCATCAGGACACAGTAGCGTCCGGCAAGGCTGAGATAGGTTGTCAGTGCCGCGCCCTTGTTGCCCCTTTCCTCCTTTACGACCTGGACAAGAAGGATCTGGCGCACCTCGATCACTTCCTGGATCTTGTAGTTGCGTTGCCGCTGCCGCTGCCGGCGCGGACGCTGGATGTCTTCCGCCGTGTCGTCATCGGCAATGGACTCGATCGTCTCGTCCCTTTCCGATGCGTCCGTGGGCTGAACGCTGTCAACTTCGGGCTGGCCGTTTCCCTCGTCGTCGAGGTCGATGACGTTCATGGATGGAATGTCGGCTGACGTGTCTTCGGCCGGGTCCTCGGCAGTTGCCGAACTGTCGGCCAATTCCTCGGCGGCATCCTGGCGCGCGGTGTCATCCGCGTCGTCGGAGGCCACGTCTTTCGCGGCCGCCTCGCCGGCACTTTCCGCCTTAGAAACCGTTTCGTCAGCCGTCACGGCCGATTCCGCCTTGGCCTTGGTGCCGCTCCGGCGGCGACGCTTGGGCTTGACCTCTTCTTCCTCGGCTTTCGCCTCGGCCTCCGCCATCGCCATTTCCTCGGCGATCAGCGCCTCTCGGTCGGCGACCGGAATCTTGTAGTAGTCCGGGTGGATTTCGGAAAACGCCAGAAACCCGTGCCGGTTGCCGCCATATTCCACAAAGGCGGCCTGAAGCGAGGGTTCGACCCGCGTTACCTTCGCAAGGTAAATGTTTCCGGAGAGTTGACGCCTGTTTTCGGATTCAAAGTCGAATTCCTCGACCTGGTTTCCATCGGCCACCACGACCCGCGTCTCCTCGGCATGGGTGGCATCGATGAGCATTTTCTTTGACATGTTGACTTTCTGTGCAGCATCGAAGGCCGGCCTGCCAAGGCCGGACCCAGTGTTCTGCAACTTTCAATTGAGGCGACTGCCTGCATCAGGGTGGCAGACCGATAGTCAGTCACAATCGGCACCGTGCCGCATCCGTCCAATGCGCGCATCATCGCGGTTCATCTCCAGCACCTCTTTCAAGGCGCCCATTCCAGTCCCGGCGGCGTGTGATCGCCGATCTCGGGCATTTCCAAAATAGTGACCATGTCGGCCACTGCACCGAACCGGCGTGCCGCACTTTGGGCAACGTGTCTGGAACGGCGAAACATTTGGCTCGGCCGTGCGCATCAGGCGCTCCATGGGCCGGCCCCACTAAATAAATGGGGTCTCGCCAAAAATACAACGACGAAATTCGCTGTGTTGGTCAAGCAGGCAAAATTCAGCCTACGGGCGGCGGCGGCCCTTGGACGACGGAAGATCGCGGCCGCCTCGCTTCTTGGATGCAGCGGTGTCGTCAAATGTCTCGCATCTTGCGGGTGCTTGGCAGCCTCGCCATTTCGCTGAGGCGTGCGGCAGGACGGTCGGTCAGAGATAGTCTGACCGCTGCAATCCGTACTTTGCCATTTTCTCGTTCAGGGTTCGGCGAGGCAGGCACAGCTCTTCCATGACGTTTGCGATCGAGCCGCGGTGACGGCGCATCGTGTTGTCGATCAGCATGCGCTCGAAGGCCTCGACATGTTCCTTCAGGGGCTTGCCTTCGGTCGTGACGCTGATGCCGGCGTCGTGCTCGCTGTCAAGCATGAGCAGGGACGTGATCGTTCCTGACCCGCGACGCGATTGCAGGACCGCGCGTTCGGCGATGTTCATGAGCTGGCGGACATTGCCGGGCCAGGGTGCCTGCAGCAGCTGGGCCGCCTCCTGAGTGCTGACTTCGGGTGCGTCGCAACCGTATTCCTCGGCAAACCGTTCCAGGAACTGCTGGAACAGCATCAGGATGTCTTCACCCCTTTGGCGCAGCGGCGGAAGAGTGATGGTCATTGCCGTCAGCCGGTAAAACAGGTCGGGGCGAAGCACATCCTTGCAGGTCTTTCCGGGTTCCTGGAGGTTGCAGATCGCCACGATCTTGGTTCTTGCGGGCGTGCTCTCCTCGTTCAGCCGGGAGAGAAGTCGGGCCTGAACGGAATACGGCAGGGTCTCGATGTCCTCCAGAATCAGCGTGCCGCCGCGCGTCTCTTCGACCAACGGCTGCTGGCTGTTGTCGCTTGACGGCCCGAAAAGACGGGCCGGGAGCGACTCCTCGTCTTCTGCGGCGCAGGAAAACAGGGCGAATTTCCGGCCGGCCCGGGCACCCGCCGCGTGAAGCGCGTGGGCAACCAACGTCTTGCCCGTTCCCGTCTCGCCGTCGATCAGCACGTGGCCGTCTGCCTGGGCAAGATCCAGGATGTCTTCGCGAAGCCGCTCCATCACCGGAGACTCGCCAACCAGTCTCTTGGTGAAACTCGCCCCGTCCGACAACTCGCGCCGCAGCGCCCTGCTGTCGAGAGTGAGGCGTCGCGCATTGGCCGCCCGCTTGGTGAGTTCGGTCATCCTGTCCGGGTTGAATGGCTTTTCCAGAAAGTCGAACGCGCCAATCTGCATCGCTTCGACGGCCATTGCGACGTCTCCGTGGCCCGTGATCATGATGACGGGCAAGGTGCTGTCAATGCTCATCAATCGTTTCAGGAGGTCTATTCCGTCCATTCCTGACATCTTGATGTCGCTGATCACCACGCCCGGGTAGTCCGGCGTCAATGCCTTCAGGGCGTCTTCGGCGCTGCCAAAGGTCTCTGTGTCGAATCCCGACAGCGCAAGCCACTGGCTGATGGACTGGCGCATGTCCTTTTGATCATCGACGATGGCGACCTTCATTGCCTGTGTCATGCGTTCTGCTCCGTCGGTCACTCGGCCGCGGCCGTGACCTCTGTGGAAATTGGCAACGTGACTTCGAACACGGCTCCCCCGTCCCGACCGTTTCGCGCGGTCAGCCTGCCGCCAAGCTCGTTCACGATTCCCGACGATATGGCGAGGCCCAGTCCCACCCCGTCTCCTGGCATCTTCGTAGTATAGAACGGCTCAAAGAGCTTTTCGAGATCTTCGATGCCGGCGCCATTGTCCCGCACCGTGACGAGTGCCTCTTCGCCAACGGCGACCAGAATCTCGATTCTGGGCTCGGGCGTGGCACTTGTGGCGTCCAGTGCGTTGCGGACGAGGTTCACGAGGACTTGTTCAAGCCGAACGTTGTCCACGCGGACGATCACGGGATCCTGCGGAAGCGAAGTGATGACATTTACGTCGTCCTGACGGAGTTGCGATTCCATCATCGACAGGACGGAGGACACGCTTTCCCGCACGTCGACGGGCTTCGCGGCGCCGCCGCCCTTGTGCGCGTGCGACTTGAGCTGGCGCGTTATCTGGCTCATGTGCTCGATCAAGTCGTCGATTCGTTCAAAGGAAGACAGGGCCTCGTCGGCGCGGCGGCGGCCGAGCAGCAGTCTTGCGCCGGCAAGATACGTCTTCATGGCGGCGAGCGGCTGGTTCAGCTCGTGGCTGACCGCAGCCGACATTTCGCCGAGGGCGGCGAGCTTCGAGGACTGCTGCAGCGTCTGTTCGGCCACCTTCAAGTGCCTCTCCGCCCTCTTTCGCTCGGAGATTTCCCGCTGCAGAGCCATGTTCAGCTGGCGGAGCTCGGCGGACTCGCGCTGGAAGAATCTCAGCCGTGACGTGGCCCGGCGGCTGACCAAATAGGACACGAGCGCCACAAGAATCGCGAATCCCATGATTTCCAGCGCGAGAACCGCGTTCACGCGCTCGCGGATGCTCGCATAGGTCGTGAAGGACGTAATGCGCCATCCCTGGAATCCGATCCGTGCTTCCTGCCGCATGATGGTTTCGCCTTTGAGGTAGGCATCCACCGGAAGCGCGCCCCAGCTTGCCGTGGCGCGAACCGCGCGCTCCATTGCTGACCGCACGCGCCTCGCCGCCAGGGCCTCTTCTTCGCTCAGTCCGCGCCAGCGCGGTTCCGTCGCGAGAATGATGGTTGCTTCGCTGTCCGACACGATGACGGCATCGGTGAAGCCGGCCCAACTGCTCTCAAACTTCTTGAGGTCGACCTCGACCATGATGACGCCGAGCATTTCGCCCTGCGCTTCGATCTTGCGCGAATGCGTGAAGACCCGTGCGCCCGATTCAAGAAGACTGGTCGAAAAAACCGTGTCGTTGGAGCGAGACGCCTCAACGAAATAAGGTGCCGTGCGATGAGCGGAGCCGATGAGTGCCCGGTCGGTCGCGGCGACCGCACGTCCGTCCCGGTCCAGCAGCATGAGTCCCGCCGCGGCGATCCCGTCGCGATACTCGATGAGCCGCTGCGAGCTTTGCAGGAAGTCCCCGGACATCAGCGCCCTGATCAGCGCGGGGTCGCGGGCCAGAAGCTGCGGAACGACCTGGTTGCGCTGAAGTTCGCTGAGTATGTTGCCGGAGTAATGGGCGAGGCGAACCTCCGCACGCGATCGCGTGGTTTCGGTAAAGCGCTCTGTCAGGAACTGGTTTGTCCACCAGACCGTCGCGATTGCAACGACGATGACAAGGCTTGCCGCCGTTCGGGCGCGCCATGGCGTGTTGTCGCGTCTGACGGATGTTTCGCTCATGACATGAGTCTAGGCCGTGGCCGTGACTCCCTCAAGCGTCGGCAGCGGCAGCGGCGGCGCTGCAAGCGTCGAACAGGACCGCGCCGTCGGTCATGCCCAGAACCGGGTCCGCGGCGCGTTCGGGATGCGGCATCAGGCCCAGCACGCGACGGTTCTCGGAGAGTATCCCGGCAATTCGGTCGACCGATCCGTTTATGTCCGACTTGTAGCGGAAGGCGATCCGGTCCTCTGCGGCAAGCGCCGTGCGTATCTCTTCCGTCGCCTGGTAGTTTCCGTCGCGATGAGCGACAGGGAAGATCACTGTCGAGCCGCGTGCGTAGTCTTTGGTGAAGTCGCAGCTTGCCGTCGCCACTTCAAGTTCGACAGGCTTGCAGATGAATCTGATCCCTGCGTTGCACATGAGTGCGCCCGGCAGCAGGCCGGTTTCGAGCAGCACCTGGAATCCGTTGCAGATGCCGATGGCATGGCCACCCTTCCTGACGTGCGCCATCAGGGCTCCGACGATGGGAGACCTGGCGGCAATTGCGCCGCTGCGCAGGTAGTCGCCAAAGGAAAACCCGCCAGGCACGCCGACGATGTCCACGCCTGCGGGCAGCTCGGCATCCTTGTGCCAGACCATCTCGACCTTGAATCCGGCACTCTGGAACGCCATCGCGAGGCCGCGGTCGCAGTTCGATCCCGGGAAGACCAGCACTGCCGCCTTCATCGCGCAGGCCTTGCAGGGCGTGTCTTGTCGGTGCTGCTCAAATTGCTCATGCTCCTCCCGCCTATGCCGCAAAATCGGCAATGACCGCGATTCCCGGTTGAGTGGCGCCGTTGAATGCGGCGAGTTCGGCGCTTGCGTCCGAGAGCCTGACCTCCCGTGCCACGATCTGGGAAAGGTCGGCGCGCCCGGCTTCGATCAGGCTGGGCAATGAAGGATAGCGATGGGCAGGCATGCCCCCGGAAGCCGAAAATCGCCAGATTTCGCATGTAGACCGCGTTGAGATCGACCTGCTGCACGGCATGATGGCCGACCGGCATGCCAGCCTGAACGTGACGGCCCAGCGGGCGGAGGCAAGCCAGGCTCGCTGATTGGGTTGCCGGGAATCCCAGAGCCTCCACCGAAACATGTGCCCCGCCGTCGGTCACTTCGCGGATGCGCTCGGCGCTCGCGCCGTCCGAGGCGTCAATCGCGTGTTCAACGCCAAGCGCCCTGGCATGGGCCAGCTTTTCTTCAACGATGTCGGTGACGATGACCGGCGCACCTAGCGCGATGCCAAGCAGCATTGCCGCAAGACCGACTCCTCCCGTTCCGTGTATCGCCAGCCACTCGCCGGGCTGCAGCGCCGCCCTGTCGGTCAGCGCGTGCCAGGCCGTGGTGACCCGGCAACCAAGCGCGGCCGCGAGGGTTGGCGTCATGCCTTCAGGCAGGCGTGCCAGATTGTGGTCCCGGGGCACAGCGACAAATTCCGCGAATGCGCCGGGTTCAGTGAACCCGGGCAGCCGCTGGTCGAGGCACGCGTTGCTTTCGCCGGACCGGCAATTGGCGCAGGCGCCGCAAGCCAGGATGAACGGCGCAATCAGGCAATCGCCAATCGCGTACTGCGCGGCAGGGCCAGCTGCCGCGACTTCTCCGCAATACTCGTGGCCACCGATCTGGCCGGGCTTTACGCGTGGATGCTCGCCCGTCCAGCCATGCCAGTCGCTGCGGCACACGCCGCATGCCAGCACTTTCAGGACGACGCCGTCCCTTGGGCAGTCGGGGTCCGGGACATTCTCGATCGAAAGCGGCTCCTTGTATGCGCTCAGGACGGCAGCTCGCATCAGGGCAGTTCCACCTCGTAGCTTTCGATGACGGTGTTGGCGAGGAGCGCCTCGCACATCTGCTGCACCTCGGCCTCGGCCCTTTGCGCATCGGGTTCTGCAAGGTCGAGCTCGATGATCTTGCCTTGCCGCACGTCTTCGACGCCGTCGAAGCCAAGCGTGCCCAAGGCGTGACGAATGGCCTCGCCCTGAGGGTCAAGGACACCTGCCTTGAGCTTGATTACTGCGCGCACCTTCATTCGTCTCTCCAGGAACCCTTTTGGTGTCGCCGTCATATTGCGGATTTCCCGGAGCTTGTCCAACCGGTGCGACGCGACCCACGATGCGGCACTTGCATGCGAGAATTGCTGCGGCAGCCTCACGGGGCCGGGGACCGGGCTTGGCGGGCGGATGCGGAATCAGGCTCCGGACATCTCACGCCGCGTCTTCGGCGCTCGCCCGGGGCGCGCATCGTCCGCGCGGGAGCTGTACGTGGCGGTCAGTTGACCAGCGTGGGCTTGGGCGTGTGCGTGACGTTGGAAGGCAGGACGCCGAGGCGGCGCGCCACCTCAGTGTAGGCATCCGCAAGGTCTCCCAGGTCGCGGCGGAAGACGTCCTTGTCGAGCTTTTGGCCAGACTCGATGTCCCACAGGCGACAGGAATCAGGGCTGATCTCGTCGGCCACGATCAAGCGCTGGAAATCGCCATCCCAAACGCGCCCGACCTCGATCTTGAAGTCGATGAGGCGGATTCCAACAGCCAGCATGCAACCGGACAGGAAATCGTTGACCCGCAATGCCAGCGCGATCATGTCGTCAAGATCATGCTGTGACGCCCAGCCAAACGCGACAATGTGCTCTTCCGACACCAGAGGATCGCCAAGCGCATCATCCTTGAGGCAAAACTCCACGATAGGTCGAGGCAGAAGCGTTCCTTCCTCGATGCCAAGTCGCTCGGACAGGGTTCCGGCCGCATGGATTCGAACGACCACTTCCAGCGGAATGATCTCGACAAGGCGAATCAATTGCTCACGCATGTTGATGCGGCGGATGAAGTGTGTCGGCACTCCGATCTGGTTCAAGCCGCTCATGAAGAACTCCGAGAGCCGGTTGTTCAGCACCCCTTTGCCGTCGATCACTTCCTTCTTCTTCGCGTTGAAGGCCGTCGCGTCATCCTTGAAATACTGCACGAGTGTGCCGGGTTCTGGACCTTCGTACATGATCTTGGCCTTGCCTTCGTAGATCTTCTTGCGACGTGACATTTTGGCTCCAGGAATGGTTTTCCGCCCCATGCTGCAACTGGCGGAATCCGAATACATCTAGGGCAAAGCGCGCATTCCGGCAAGCGGGCGAATTCGTGCATTCGTGCCCCTTGTGGTCGCGCGGACTTGCGGCCATATGAATGAACATCCGGTTCTCAGCCAGGGGCGAGTAGGAAATGAGCACATTTGATGAACGTGAGGACGCCTTTGAGGCCAAGTTCGCGCGCGACGCCGAAATGCAGTTCAAGGCGGAGGCACGTCGCAACAAGCTTCTCGGGCTCTGGGTCGCCGATCTTCTCGGCAAGACAGGCGATGAGGCGAACGCGTATGCGTCGGCAGTCGTCAAGGCAGACTTCGAGGAGCCTGGAGACGACGACGTGCTTCGGAAGGTCGCGGGCGATCTCGGGGACCTTGCGAGCAATGATGACATCCGTGCCAAGATGAACGAATTGCTCGGCGTGGCAAAGACCCAGCTGATGGAGGAGCGGTAGGAATCGCTTCCGCCCCCGCGGCATGGCCAAGGCTGCAAGTCATGCCCGGCATTGGCCGCAGTCGCACGTTGGGCCGGAGCGGACAGGCACGGATGCCAGATTCGGGAGTTGCCGACGATCCTGATGCGGTTCGAAGTCGTCACTGGCCCTGCGGCATGGCCTGGAATGGCGGGATGATGGAGATCGAGATCGCGGGGCGAAGCCCGTCATGTCACCCGTCATTTGCGTGGTTGGGCAGCTGCCCGCTGAGCGCCTCCTTGACTGCCGGGGTCACAAAACGCGAGACGTCGCCGCCAAGCCGCGCGATTTCCTTGACGAGCTTTGACGCTATGGCCTGATGCTGCGCTTCAGCCATGAGAAAGACGGTTTCAATCCCTGAATCCAGCGCGCGATTCATGCCGACCATCTGGTATTCGTATTCAAAGTCTGCCACCGCGCGAAGGCCCCGTACAATCAAGTTTGCGCCCACGTCGCGCGCGCAGTCGACGAGAAGGTTGTCGAACGGATGTACCTTGATCTCGCAGCCCGATTGTGCCGACACGTCTCGGGATTCGGCCGTGATCATTGAAACGCGTTCCTCGAGGGAAAAAAGAGGGTTCTTGTCGCTGTTGATGGCGACGCCGATCACGAGACGGTCGACCAGTGCGGTAGCCCGGCTGATGATGTCCAGGTGACCCAACGTGACCGGATCGAACGTGCCAGGATAAAGAGCGATGCGCAATTTTGTTCTCCTTGCCGATGCGCCGGGGGCATCCCTGCCATGTGTGCCCCTAGGGCTCAAGCGAATGACGGCGCGCGCGACAATTCGGGCAATGTCGTCCGGTGCGGAAACTGCCGGGGCTTCCCGCGCGTCGCCAAGGCAGCGCGGCCGTTGAAGGCAGGCGGCAGAATCGCGTCTGCTCCGGTTCAGTAGCCCTTGATCATGCCTTCAAGCGCGTCTTTCTCCATTGTGAGTTCGGAAAGTCGGGCTTTCACGACATCGCCGATCGAGATCAGCCCGATCATGCGTTCGCCTTCCATCACGGGCATGTGCCGGAACCTGCCGTCGGTCATCTGCTGAAGGACCTGGTCGGCACTTTGGTCCGCCGTGCAGCTGATGACCTTCGGGGTCATCATGTCCGACACCCTTTCCTTGAGACAGATTTCGCCACGCCGCCCAAGTTCGCGAACGATGTCGCGCTCGGACAGCATGCCGACAGGTCGGTCTTCGCTGCAAACGACCAATGCGCCGATACGCTTCCTTGAAAGCAGCTGCGCAGCGTCCGCCACCGAGGCCTCCGGTTCAATCGTCACTACGTCCGGCCCGCCGGTCTTTCCGAGGATCTGGCGCACGAGCATCTGTCTCTCTCCAGTCAAGTGGCATGTGTCGTTTCGGATGGTTTCACCCTGCGTGCCGGTCTGTCAAGTTTCGGCTGTCGCACCCCGCCACTTTCCCTCTCGGCTCCCTTGTCGTATTCTTGTGCAAGGATCTGGGAGAGAGCGATGGAAGAACTCAGCCACTACGTTGACGGCCAGCGCGTCAAGGGAATGTCGGGCCGGTTTGGCGATGTCTACAATCCGGCCACCGGCGAGGTTCAGGCACGCGTCCCGCTTGCCAGCGCCGAGGAAGTGAACGAGGCCGTGGCCAAGGCCGCCGAAGCGCAAGTCGCCTGGGCGGCCACGAACCCTCAGCGGCGTGCGCGAGTGATGATGGCGCTTGGTAGGCTCATCGTTGAGAACATGGACACGCTGGCCGAGGCGGTGAGCCGCGAGCATGGCAAGACCCTTCCCGACGGCCGCGGCGACGTGCAGCGGGGCCTCGAGGTCGTCGAGGTCTGCATGGGCACGCCCGCACTGCTCAAGGGAGAGTTCACGAGTGACGGCGGCCCGGGCATCGATCTCTATTCGATGCGCCAGCCCCTGGGCGTCGTGGCGGGCATCACGCCATTCAACTTTCCGGCCATGATCCCCCTCTGGAAGCTGGCGCCGGCCATTTCCTGCGGCAACGCGATGGTCTTGAAGCCGTCGGAGCGCTGCCCATCGGCGCCGCTTCTCATCGCGGATCTCCTGAAGGAAGCCGGATTGCCTGACGGCGTGCTCCAGGTCGTAAATGGAGACAAGGAAGCCGTGGATGCCATTCTCGACAACGAGACCATTCAAGGCGTGGCCTTTGTCGGTTCGACACCGATCGCGGAGTACATCTACGGTCGTGCCTGTTCGAACGGGAAGCGTGCGCAGTGCTTCGGCGGCGCAAAGAACCACATGATCGTCATGCCCGATGCAGACCTCGAAAAGGCGGCGGATGCACTGGTCGGTTCCGGCTATGGCGCTGCGGGCGAGCGTTGCATGGCCGTTTCGGTTGCTGTGCCTGTAGGCGAGCAGACGGCGGACGCGCTGATCGAGTGTCTTGTGCCGAGAATCGAGAAGCTCAAGGTCGGCCCGTATGCGGCTGGCGAAGACGTGGACTTCGGGCCGCTCATCACCAGGGCCAGCAAGGAGCGAGTGACGGGCCTCATCGACAAGGGGGTGGAGCAGGGGGCCACGCTTGTGGCCGATGGTCGGGATTTCGCGCTTCAGGGCTACGAGGACGGGTTCTTTGTCGGCCCGACGCTCTTTGACAACGTGACCCCTGAAATGGACATCTACAAGGAAGAGATCTTTGGTCCGGTCCTGAGCCAGGTGCGGACGGAAAGCTACGAGGACGCGCTGAGGCTGACCATGGACAACACCTACGGGAACGGCACCGCGATCTTCACTGCCGACGGCGACGCGGCCCGGGATTTTGCGAACCGCGTGAATGTCGGCATGGTGGGCATCAACTTCCCGATTCCCGTGCCGCTCTCCTATTACACTTTCGGCGGTTGGAAGCGGTCCGCCTTTGGCGACCTGAACCAGTACGGGCCGGATGCGTTCCGATTCTACACCAGGACCAAGACTGTCACCGCGCGCTGGTTTTCCGGCATCAAGGAGGGTGGTGAATTCGCCTTCAAGGCTATGGACTAGGGCACGTTGACAGTCATGTTGCCGGGATCACGCCGGCGACGAGATGAATCCCCGCCGCGAAGCTTTCGTCGGTCCTGTCGTGCCGCGTCGCCACCGCCCGGAACTCCTTGATTCGCGCAAGGAAGCTCTCGGTCTGGTGCCGCCACTTGTACATCTCACGGCCGCGGCCCCGGGACGCCGCGCGGTTCCGCTTCGGGGGAATGACCGGCACCGCGCCACGTCCCTCCACCTCTTCGAGCAGCCGGTCGGCGCGATTGACGAGATCCTCGAGGAGCGCGTCGTCTCCAACCGTGACCGGCGAGGCCGCGGGGCGTCAGGCAGAAGATAAGCGGCTGCCCCCCTCCGCAAGTGCGGTCCGGTGTCGCGCCGGCGGCGCCTCTGGACGCCCGAGATCATCCCGATTCGCGCTTAAGGCAGCAGTGTTGCGATTGGCGCAATCCGAATTCCAGCGATGGCCAGCCGTTGTGCTCGCCTGCCGTCTGGCAAGCGAGCACAACGTAAACGCGCACGATGTGCATGCTGAGCTACGTCAACGGTCCCTTGTCCGCGGTCATTCCGACCTGGAGATCCGACCTTCGACCTTCGGCGCGACCGGGCCGTGGGCGGCCATGTATTCGGCCAGCACGTCGGCCAGATCCGGTCCGTAGTCGTAGACGTCCATCGCGTCTGTCGTGAACATGCTGTAGCCGT
>VYCX01000031.1 GCA_009843725.1 Boseongicola sp. SB0675_bin_26 | reverse complement strand
GGCGTATCGGACGTTCCGAAGTCCTCGCCGCCGTCGGCCGCGACCTGCGGCGGAGATAGAGCCATGGACCCGTTCCTGAACCCGTTCGACCATTTCACGGTTCCCTTCGGGACCTGGGCCGAAGACCTCCTGGACTGGATCGTCGGTCACAGCCGTGCCACGCTGCTCGTGGCCAAGGTTCCGGTCCAGTCGTTCCTGAAGTTCGTCCAGGGCGGCATGGAGACGGTTCCCCCGGCACTCTGCATCCTTGGCGCAGCGGCCGCAGGCTACCTTCTCTCGGGGCGGCGCCTTGCCCTGACGGGATTCGTCTGCCTGACGCTGATCGGTCTTCTCGGTGCGTGGCAGGCGGCGATGACGACGCTGTCGATCGTGATCTCGGCGGTGACGATCTGCATCGTCATCGGGATGCCGACAGGCATTCTTGCCGCACGCTTCGACGGATTCTTTCGCGTCCTGCGCCCGATCCTGGACCTGCTGCAGACAATCCCGAGCTTTGTCTATCTCGTGCCCGTGGTCATGCTCTTCGGGATCGGCGACACGCCCGGCGTGATCGTGACCTGCATCTTCGCCATCACCCCGCTGATACGCTTGACCAACCTGGGAATCCGCGAGGTGCGCAGCGACCTCGTCGAGGCAGCGCGGGCATTCGGCGCGAGCGAGGCGCGGGTTCTCTTCGGAACCCAGCTTCCGCTGGCCCGGCCCACCATTCTCGCAGGGCTGAACCAGACGGTGCTCCTGTCGCTGTCCATGGCCGTGGTCGCCTCGATGATCTCGGTGGCCGGTCTCGGCAGGATCGTCCTTGAAGGGATCGGGCGGCTGGATTTCGGAAGCGCTACCGTTGGAGGGCTGGGCATCGTGCTGATGGCGATTGTCGTCGACCGCTACGTGCAGGCGCTTGGCGCGGCCAGGCAGCGCTACAGGGCAGGAGCCTGAACGATGGATCTGGCGCTGCTTCTCGATCCCTTCGCGACCGTCAGCCTGCCCGTGGCGGAATGGGCCAATGACGGCATGCGCTGGCTGACGTCGAACTACCGCGGCGTGTTCCAAGCGATCAAGGCGCCGGTCAAGTGGGCTCTCGACCTGGTTGAGGACGGACTTCGCGGCACGCCGCAGACGGTTCTTCTGGCGATCTGCACCTTGTTCGCATGGCAGATCGTGAATCGCGCCACTGCGCTCCTGACCTTCTGCGGGCTGATCGTCATCGGGATCATCGGCGCCTGGGATGCGGCCATGACCAGCCTGGCAGTGCTGGTGACCGCCGTGGCCATCTCGACGGCAGCGGGCATTCCGCTCGGCATCCTGTGTTCGCGCGTGGACGCCGTCTGGATGGCGGTCCGTCCGGTGCTGGACTTCATGCAGACGATCCCGTCATTCACCTACCTTGTCCCGGTGATCCTGCTCTTCGGAATCGGCAACGTGCCGGGCGTCATTGTCACGGCCTTCTTTGCGACGCCGCCGCTGGTGCGGCTTACGAACCTTGGCCTGCGCGAGGTCCGGACCGATCTTGTCGAGGCGGCGGACGCATTCGGCGCGTCACGTTGGAAGCGCCTCCTGTCCATCGAGCTGCCGCTCGCCCGCCCGACGATAATGGCCGGGATCAACCAGACGGTGATGCTGTCGCTGGCGATGAGCGTCATTGCCTCGATGATCTCGGTCGCCGGGCTTGGCCGCCTGGTGCTTGTGGGCATCAGCCAGCTTGACCTCGCGCGGGCTTCCGTCGGCGGCCTCGGCATCGTGCTGCTGGCCATCATCTTCGACCGCGTGACGCAAGGCTTCGGCTTCACCCGTCGCGACCGCGGCAACCGCGGGCTCTGGGAACAGGGCCCGGTCGGGTGGCTGCGGGCGCGGACATTCCACCCCGAACGCCAATCCAGTTCCTAGTCAAATGAAGGAGGATCAAATGAGACATTTGGCAAAATCGCTCGTGCTCGCCGCAACCGGCGGACTCGTGGCAGGCACGGCCGCGGCCGTTGAAGTCACGGCAATCAGCACGGGAAGGACGGACCATCAGCTTATCTACGAAGTGATCGAGGACGGCCTCGCGGCGCTAGGCTACGAAAACGGCGAGATGCTGACGGGAAACTACCCTGCCATCCACCTGTCAATCGGCCAGGGCGACGCGGATTTCACCGCCGTTCACTGGAAACCGCTCCATGACGACTTCTACAACAACTCGGGCGGCGATGAAATGCTGGTGCGCGCAGGCCCCATGTACACCAACGCGATGCAGGGCTATTTCATCGACATCAAGACCGCCGAGGCAAACGGCATCAGCGCGCTCGAGCAAATGAAGGATCCCGCGATCAGGGCGCTCTTCGACACGGATGGCGACGGGCTCGCGAATCTCACCGGCTGCAATCCTGGCTGGGGCTGCGAGAAGGTGATCGAGCATCATCTTGACGCCTACGAACTGCGCGATCACGTGAACAACGACAAGGGCGAGTATTTTGCGCTGATGGCCGACACGATCGAGCGCTACGAAGCCGGCCAGCCGATCTTCTACACGACGTGGGCCCCGAACTGGATCATGGGAGTCCTGCAGGAAGGCCGGGACGTGGTATTCCTGAATGCGCCGTTCTCGTCGCTGCCTGGCAATCCGGACGCCATGACCGAATGGTCCGACGGGCGCAATCCGGGCTTTGGCGCCAACGACAACTACATCCTTGTCAACAAGGAGTTCGCCGACGCCAACCCGAAGGCAATGGCGTTCTTCAACGGGCTGAGGATTTCCGTAGGCGATCTCAGCGCAATGATGCTGCGGATGAACGCCGGCGAGAAGGAACCCGACCAGATCGAGCAGATCGCCAGGGACTGGATCGCGGACAATCAAGCCGATTGGGATGCGCTCATTGCAGCGGCCATGTCGGCAGAGTAGGGCAACCTGCCATCAACCGGCCCACCCGCCAGGGTGGGCCGCATTGTCACGAGACTGCGGAAACCTGTCGGCATGGCCATTCTCTTCCATTGGAACAGCGCAACCCCCGAGATCTGGCACAGCGCCTTTGCGGCCGCGGGCTGCGGCAGCGACATTCGCTCCATTGCCGATCCGGGCAACGTTGCCGAAGTCGAGTACGCGGTTGTGTGGGCGCCGCCGGCGGGTGCGCTGAAGGCGTTTCCCAGCCTCAGGTACATCTACTCCATCGGAGCCGGCGTCACCCACGTCACGCTCGATCCGGAATGGCCGTCCCACGTCCCCATCGTGCGCCTCCAGGACCGGATGCTGGTCCTCGACATGTCCTGCCACGTCATCCACTGGGTCCTGCACTTCCACCGGTTCTACGCCCGCTATGCCCGCCAGCAGGATCAGAGCGTCTGGCTGCACCATCGCTATCCGGAGAACGCCGAGCGCCGTGTCTCCGTTCTCGGACTGGGGCAGACGGGCAAGGATGCCTGCATCCGATTGCGCGACCTCGGGTTTCCGGTCACCGGATGGGCGCGCAGCCCGAAGCAAATCGTGGGCGTGCGCTGTCTGCATGGCAACGAGGCTTTCGACACCGTCGTGCGGGATGCGGACATTCTCGTGAACCTGCTTCCGCTCACGGACGCCACCGCGAACATCCTGGACGCCTCCGTCTTTGAACGAATGCCGAAGGGCTCCTTCCTCATCAACTGCGGCCGTGGCGGCTCCGTGGACGACCGCGCGCTCCTGAACGCGCTTGATGACGGCCATGTCGAATGTGCGGCGCTCGACGTGTTCCGCGAGGAACCCCTGCCCGCGGACAACGCCTTTTGGGCGCATCCCGGCGTATTCGTAACCCCCCATACCGCTGCCCCGACCAACGAGCGTTCGGCGGCAGAGTTCATCGCAGCCCAGGTCAAGGTCGCGATGGATGGCGGGCGCCCGGCACCCATTGTCGATCCGGAACGCGGGTACTGAACTC
>VYCX01000363.1 GCA_009843725.1 Boseongicola sp. SB0675_bin_26 | reverse complement strand
GCCTCGCGGCTCGAGATCTCCTCGTTGTTCAGGACCATGTTCACCGTGAAGACCACGTCGTCCGCATTGAACGCCTCGCCGTCCGACCAGGCGACGCCGTCCCTCAGGACTATCGTGAACTCGGTCGAGTCGTCATTCTGCGAGTAGCCGGTTGCAAGCCACGGATCGAGATCGCCCGTCCCGTAGTTCAGGATGAAGAGCGGCTCCCACATGGCCTGGTGCGCGCCGTGCATCCGCTTTGTCCCGGGCGTGAACCAGTTGAAGTTGCCCGGATCCTTGATCGTGCGATCAAGGTCGAAAATCACCGTGTCCTCGCGCGCCACGTCCTGCGCGATCACACCGCCGGCAGCCGCCAGTACAAGCGACGAGGCCAGCATTACCGCAGACTTGAAAGTCATCTGTTCCTCCACTGTTGATCTGGAATGGTTTTGCGCCGGAGCCCGCCAGACCTTGCGGCGCCCCGAACACGGGTCCGGGCTTGCCTTCTGCCCGGGCGTCGACCCTCAGCGCGCATAGTCCAGCACCAGGACTCGCGTCGCGTCGGGAATGTCCTGCGCTGTCAGCTCGACTTCATGTGCGCAGGCAAAGTCCACGTCCTCCTCCTTGAAATTGCACAAAAAGCTCTCGATCCACTTCGTGTTGCGCGGCCGGTAGGTCAGCGTGCGAAAATGCATCGGCACCACGAGCTTCGGCCGCACTGCGTGAATCACTTTCATCAAGTCGGGCAGCTCGATCGTGAGATAGCCGCCCGCGAGAGCCAGCAGGAGATCCACGTCCTGGAAGAATGCGATCTGGCGGTCGCTGAGCGGGTTGCCGACATCTCCCATGTGCGCGACGCGGATGCCGTCCAGCTCGAAACGGTACATGCCGTTCCGCCCAGGCACCTCGTGATCCGGATGATGATCCCACTCTG
This sequence comes from Boseongicola sp. SB0675_bin_26, assembly GCA_009843725.1. Taxonomy (GTDB): domain Bacteria; phylum Pseudomonadota; class Alphaproteobacteria; order Rhodobacterales; family Rhodobacteraceae; genus JAJEFO01. The sequence goes on along the minus strand of VYCX01000363.1, from coordinate 2,986 downwards.
CCGCCTCCACGGCCGTGACCACAAGCCCGGCCGCCTCCCCAACGCCGCCGTTCAACGCGACTTCAAGGGCGTCGAGCACGGCTGGATCGCCCGGGATCAGATCGGACCGGCAGTGGGCGTCATCGTCATGGGACGAACGGATCACCACGTCGGCGACGTCGGCAATGGCCGGATACCCGACCTCTTCCGGCGTGTACGGGTCCGTGATCACGGTCGGGCCTTCCTTCGGGACCAGGCGGAAGGCGGCGTGGCCATACCATTTCAGTTTCACTGGACCACCTCAGTTCGCCCCATGGTTTCTCGGCGTGTCGGTCATCGTTATGTCGTCGTTGTCGGGACGGGGATGCACCTTCCAGTCCGCCGCGGACCCGCGGCACAGGATCGCTTCCACGCCCTCGGCCCAGTCCAGGTCGGTTATCCGCACTGCAGGCGGGCAATAGCGCATTGTCAGCCCGCAACGCCGACGAGACGACGAATTGGGCAGGCTCCCGTGAACCAGCATGTCGGCATGCAGCGAAATCTGGCCGGCCCGCAGAGCGTTGGTGAAGGGCTGGCCCAGGTCTGCGGCCCCTTCGGTCTCGATGTGAAAGACCGATTCGCCCCGGGCCTCGCTGACCTTCAGCGCACCCCTGTCATGGCTGCCAGGAATGAACCGCATCGCCGCATTCTCCTCGTCCGCGTCGTCGACGGCAAGCCAGGCCGTAACGGTGCGTGCAGGGCTGAGCGACCAGAAGGATGCATCCTGATGCCAGGGAACCCGCTTCGGGTCGCGGGGCTTCTTCGACAGGACCGCTGTCGCCCAGCAGAGAATGTCCGGTCCGATGATGTCCTCCACGTGGTCGAGGATACGGGCATCGGTGACGATGTCCCACAGCCCTGAGAGGCGCGCCTGGTAGCAGTTGATTCCGTAGGCGCCATCCTCGCCCATGTCAGCCATCAGGCGGTCGATGTATGTCCGGATGCGCCGGATTTCCTCCTGCCCGAAAATGTCGAATGGCTGCACGAAGCCAAAGCGGTTGTACTGATCAACCTGCACGGGGCTGAGCCGCGCGGGCACGTCGTTTTCCACCCGACGGAACGACAGATCCTGAGGTTCTGCTTCCTGCAACATGGACAAGGTCATCCTTCGGATGGAAGTTTGCGCATTCCGCGGCTCGTGCCGAGTCCGCTGGTTGACTATTTTTTGTCTTTTCTTGACTTTTTCGCCTTTTAGGACGCCTTAAGTTGTGGAATATCGGCATTCATGGAAACCCGCCGCTTCCTGATCGCCGACAGCCTGTCGGACGGCGCAACCTATGACTTCACGTGGAGCTCGCTCGACTCCGCCCCTCCCCGATTTGCCCACACGCATGACTACTACGAGCTCTCCCTGATCGAGCGGGGCGCCGCATGGCACTGGGTCAACGGCGAAACGGCGCTCCTGAACGAGGGTGCGCTCCTTTTCGTCCGTCCCGACGACCGCCACTGGTTTCGCGCGAGGCGGCGGACCGGATGCCGGATCATCAACGTGATGTTCCGAACTGAAAGCGCAGACCATCTGGTAGAACGTTACCGGGATGACCTGGCCGGCCGCTACTTCTGGACGGACAGCGCAATGCCCGAAGTGCACCAGTTGCACGGTCCTCGAATGGAGCGCGCCATCAACACGGCGCTGGAACTGCAGACAGCAAGACGCAGCCTCGCTCGGATCGAGAACTTCCTGCTCGCGATGATGACGCGGGTCGTGGACTATGCAGTCACGGGCCACGCGGCCATGCCGCCATGGCTCGCGATGGCCTGCCAGGCTGCGCAGCACCCGGAAGTGTTCCGCCGTGGCGCGAACGGGTTCGTGACCGCTGCCGGGCGCGGGCACGAACACGTCTGCCGGATGGCCAAGCTTCATCTTGGAATCACGCCGTCTGTCTACGTCAACAGGATCCGGATGCAGTACGCCGCGATGGCCCTCGGCTCCAGCGATCAGTCAATTTCCGGCGTTGCGCTTGATTGCGGGATCGAGAACATGAGCCATTTCTACAAGCTCTTTCGTGCGCACTACGGCGTGACACCGCGTGCCTACAGAACGGTTCATGCACGTAACCCGGTCCAGCCGACCGGAGGCACGTCACTTGCCCGGACCCAGCGACAGCCGCAATGACAGGGAGCGCCGCCGGTGCGCTCGCGCTCAGCCGACCCGTCTCATCGTTATCAACGTAATGTCGTCAGCCTGCGGCGCGTCCCCCGCAAACTGGTCGATTTCTTCAAGAATGCGTTCCGACACGTCCGCGCAATCCTGACCCTGCCCCGCGCCAATCACCCTTTCAAATATTTCCATGGCGCTGTCCCGGCCGAGTATCTCGCCTTCCTTTGTCTGCGCTTCGTCGAATCCGTCGCTGTGAAGGAGCAGGCTCTCGCCGGGATTCAAGGTCAGGTGATGCAGCGACCAGTCCACGTCCGGAAGGACGCCGAGCACGAGATTGGGCGGCCTCATCTCAAGCCTGACCTTGCCGTCAGCGCCAGCGATCATTGGTGGGCAGTGACCCGCATTGACGAAGGCAACCTCACCCGTTCGCGGCGTAATGAAGGCCACGATCGCGGTAAGGAACATCTCTTCAGGGTTGCGTTGGCAAAGCGCATTGTTCGCCGCCTTTATCTGCTCGGGCAGGTTTTCGGGCGTTTGGCAATGCGACCGCAAAACAACACTCGCCTGCGCGGCAAAGAGTGCCGCGGCGATGCCTTTGCCGGACACGTCCGCGATCACTGCCGCTACGCGACCGTCGTCCACCGGGAAAGCGTCGAAGAAATCCCCCCCGACATCCTGGGCGGCACGCATCCGCCCGCTGAAGTCGAGACCGGGATGCAGGTCAAAGTCATCCGGAAGCAGCGATTGCTGGATACGCCTTGCGCTCTCGAGCTGCTCCTGGACGGCGATCAAGGCGTTCCGGGCGTCGATGCTGGCGCGGAACCGCTCGACCGTGTCAAGAAGCGTATCTATTTCAGCTACCGACCG
>VYCX01000289.1:7561-28018 GCA_009843725.1 Boseongicola sp. SB0675_bin_26 | reverse complement strand
TCGAACTGCATGAAGCGATGCATGGTTCGGCGCCGTCCGGTCCGCATTGGGAGGCCTACAAGACGCTGAACGCGATGACGACGATGGGCCCGTCGATCTGGCTGCCGGAAGGCACTCCGGACGAGGCGTTCGATACGCTCAAGGCGGGTGGGACGCCCTTCCGGGTGATCCGGAGTTCATCGCTGCGCATGAGAAGGCGTTCGGCAAGCCCGCCGCGTTCGCCCCCTGCGAAATGACCGCCGCCGCCGCTGCAAGCATTGGCGATATTCCTGAGGAAATGGTGCGGTTCCACCAGGACTACATCGCGGAAGGCGAACAGTGATCCCGCCAAGGCCCACGCAAGCCTCGGGCACTCGAAGTCTCGGTCGCCGGCATTTGCCGGTGACCGTTTGTCGCCAGTCGGTGAGCGCACCGCCCTGCAAACGGGCCGACTTCCCGATGGAAACACTCCATCGAGAAGCAATCGGGAATCTGGTCCCGGTACCGAACGCCGTGGAAATCGCGTAGTTCTCCGACATCACCTTCGATGGGTAACGTCCGCGACCCAAAACCTTCGGAAGCGCCAGCTTCCGTGCCCCCCCCCCCGCAAAAGCCGCTGCAAGGGAAGGCCGGGGCCGTGACGGTCACCGGTGGCAGGCGCAGTCTGGACACATGCTTCGAGATCGATCCGTCAGATGACCGCAATGTGCCTTGATGGGACGGGAAAGCTGCAAGGCGCTTCGTCTTGCTGCGTGAACGCGCGTTCGAACAGCCGTTGACACGGGAGGTCAAGCCTTTACCTCGGCGCCATGTCGGAACCTCGCACGATGACCCTTTCAGGCGCGCCGGAAGGATTCGATGCCTCGCTTGTCCTGCGTGAGCTGGAGACCGCGCCAAGAGTCTGCCATGTCGCAAGGGACGACAAACGCATGGCAGCAATGTCGGAGGCGTTGACGTTCTTCGCGCCGCATGTCCGCGTGCTCCGGTTCCCGGGTTGGGACTGCCTCCCGTACGAACGTGTTTCCCCGAACGTGGACATTTCTGCGGAACGCATGGCAACCCTTGCGCGTCTGGCCTGCAATGCCCCAGGCCCCTTCATCCTTCTGACAACCCTCAACGCGGCGACACAGAGAATTCCGCCACGCGAACTCGTCCGGACATCCAGCTTCACCGCCCGGGCCGGCAAGCATGTGAACGAGACTGCGCTAAGGGCGTTTCTGACCCGCATGGGATTCGTGCAGGCCCCGACCGTGGCGGAGCCCGGTGACTATGCTGTCCGCGGCGGCATCATCGACATTTTTCCGCCAGGCGAAGGCGGCCCGGTTCGGCTCGACCTCTTCGGGGATGTGCTGGAGGAAGCGCGGCGCTTCGATGCCGTCACCCAGAGAACCGTTGCGCAGCTTGCGGCAGTCGAGCTCGCGCCAGTCAGCGAGATCATCCTCGATGAGGCGTCCATTTCCCGATTTCGGCAGAACTACAGGCTGGAATTCGGGGCGGGCGGGAGCAGCGACCCGCTCTACGAAGCGGTCAGTTCGGGACGAAGGCACTCAGGCATCGAGCATTGGTTGCCGTTCTTCCATGAGCGTCTCGAGACGATTTTCGACTACCTGCCCGATGCAACGATCACGCTCGACGACCGGACCAAGGCCATGCACGAGGCGCGCTGGGAAGCCGTGAACATTCAATACGAGGCACGCCAGGAGGCACGGCTTGTCGTCAGCGAGATGGACAGTGTCTACAAGCCGATCCCGCCCGGACTGCTCTATCTTGACGATGCCGCATGGCACGCCGCAACCAAGGGGCGCAGGATCCTGCAACTGGCCGTTTCGCCGCAACCAGAGGGACCGGGCAGCCTGGACGCCTGCGGACGTGTCGGCCGCAACTTCGCCCCGGAGCGCCAGCAGGAATCCACAAGCCTTCTCAAGGCTGTGGCCGACCACATAAGGGCCAGGGCGCGCACGGACCAGGTGATCATCACGTCCTACTCGGAGGGCGCACGGCAACGCCTGCAGGGTCTCATCGCAGATCACGACATTCTGGGCGCCGCGCCGATTTCCGACTTCAGCGACGTTCCCGAAGGCAGGGGCAGTGTCTTTCTCGCCGTGTGGCCTCTGCAGCACGGATTCGAGAGCGGGGAAGGTCTCACGTTCATCTCCGAACAGGACATCTTTGGGGACCGCCTGACACGCCAGCCCAGAAAGAGGCGCCGGGCCGACAATTTCCTGACTGAAGCACGATCACTCAGCCCCGAGGATCTGATTGTTCACGTGGAACACGGCGTCGGGCGCTACAAGGGCCTTGAGGTCGTCGAGGCCCTTGGTGCCCCACATGAGTGCATCCACCTCGAATATGCCGGCGGCGACAAGCTGTACTTGCCCGTCGAGAACATCGAGCTTCTCAGTCGCTACGGCCACGACGAGGCCCAGCTGGACCGCCTTGGAAGCGCGGCCTGGCAGGCTCGCAAGGCAGGGCTGAAGCGGCGCATTCGCGAAATCGCCGACAACCTTGTCCGCATCGCAGCCGAACGTCATCTTCGGAAAGCTCCGACTGTCGAACGACCGGAAGGCCTGTGGGAAGCGTTTTCGGCGCGGTTTTCCCATCAGGAGACCGATGACCAGCTCGCAGCCATCGGCGAAACGCTTGACGACATGGCTTCGGGGAAACCCATGGACAGGTTGATCTGTGGTGACGTGGGCTTCGGCAAGACCGAAGTGGCGATGCGTGCGGCCTTTGCCGCCGCCATGTCAGGGGTACAGGTCGCTGTCATCGCCCCGACCACCTTGCTCGCTCGTCAGCATGCGGAGAGATTTGTCGAACGGTTCCGGGGATTTCCGGTCGAAGTTCGCCAGCTGTCAAGGTTTGTTCCAGCGAAGGACGCCGCAAGGACACGCGACGGACTTGCCGACGGTACGGTGGACATAGTTATCGGCACGCACGCCGTTCTTGCCAGGTCGGTGCGCTTTCAGAATCTCGGTTTGCTGATCGTCGATGAGGAGCAACATTTCGGAGTGACACACAAGGAGCGAATGAAGCAGCTTCGTTCCGACATCCATGTTCTTACGCTTACGGCGACACCCATTCCGCGCACGCTTCAGATGTCGTTGACGGGCGTGCGCGACTTGTCCGTCATCGGGACGCCACCCGTCGACCGTCTTGCCATCCGCACCTACGTGAGCGAATTCGACAGCGTGACCCTCCGGGAAGCGCTGCTTCGCGAGCACTACCGGGGCGGCCAGTCCTTCTTCGTGGCGCCAAGGGTCAGCGATCTCCCCGAAATCGAGACCTGGCTATCCGAGCAGGTTCCCGAACTTACCCATGTCGTCGTCCATGGGCAACTGGCGGCAAGCACGCTCGATAGTCGAATGAACGCCTATTACGAAGGCAAGTTCGACATTCTCCTGGCCACGACAATCGTGGAATCCGGCCTCGACATTCCAACTGCCAACACCATGATCGTCCACCGGGCGGACATGTTCGGGCTCGCGCAACTCTACCAGATTCGGGGCCGGGTAGGGCGCTCGAAGGCCCGCGCCTATGCCTACCTTACGACGCGGGCAAACGCCGGGCTCACGGTCCAGGCAGAACGACGGCTGAGAGTTCTCGGCTCCCTGGATTCGCTTGGAGCAGGGTTCACCCTCGCATCCCAGGATCTGGACATCCGCGGCGCCGGCAACATCCTCGGCGAGGAGCAGTCCGGACATATTCGCGAAGTGGGCTTTGAACTCTATCGCTCCATGCTGGAAGACATGATTGCGAAGATCCGGTCTGGTGAAACAGAAGGTCTCGCCGATGCGGAAGACCAGTGGTCGCCGCAGATCAGGCTCGGCGTTCCAGTCCTGATCCCGGAAAGCTACGTTCGCGACCTCGATGTCCGTCTCGGCCTTTATCGTCGCCTCTCGAACCTGTCGTCCAAGGTCGAAATCGAGGGCTTTGCCGCCGAGCTCATAGACAGATTCGGCAAGTTGCCGAAGGAGGTGAATGCTCTGCTTCTGGTGGTGCGCATCAAGAGCGAATGCAGGAAAGCCGGAATTGCGCGCCTCGACACCGGACCCAAGGGAGCGACGATCCAGTTCCATGAAGACCGATTCGCGAATCCGGACGGTCTTGTGGAGTTCATTCACGGTCAGAACGGGCTTGCGAAGATAAGGAACAACAAGCTCATCGTGCGACGAGACTGGAGAAAGGCCCGTGATCGAGTTCAGGGCGCATTCGTTGTCGCGCGAGAATTGGCTTCAAAAGCACGCTGTTGAAGGCGGGTCCGACAGGACTGCGACAGAATCAGGCACCTGGTAGTTCGCAACACGTCTTGCGCCTCGGGTCGGCTATGGCCTAAATGCGCCGAAATGTGCCCGAGTGGCGGAATGGTAGACGCAGCGGATTCAAAATCCGCCGGCAGCAATGCCGTGCGAGTTCGAGTCTCGCCTCGGGCACCAGAAGGCGCCAAGATGTTCTGGCAGGTGCATTGAGGGACAACGTTGGACAGGAAGCGACCTCAAGTTCACATGAAACACGCACTTGCCTCATTCGTTCTTGCATGTTGGGCCAGTCTCGCGACGGCGGCCGACGTGACCGTTGCCGTGGCATCGAATTTCGTCACGACCGCCTTCAAGCTTGCTGCCGAATTCGAGGACCAGACAGGACTCTCCGTCGCCGTCGGCCATGGCGCCACCGGACATCTCTATACGCAGATCGTGCGCGGCGCCCCTTTCGACGTGCTTCTTGCAGGCGATGACGAACGTCCGGCGATGCTGTTGGCCAACGGCCGGGCGACACAAACGCGCGAATATGCGGTAGGACGTCTGGCCTTGGTGTCACGAGAACCCTTGACGCGAAAGTCCGCCGCCAAGGCCCTGGAAGGCAAGACCGTTGCCTTGGCCGACCCCATTGCAGCCCCCTATGGCAAGGCATCCACGAGAGCGATGGAACGGCTGAAGCTGGATACCGCCAGCTTTCGGACTCTTCTGGTCATAAACGTCGGCCAGGTAGCAACCCTCTTCGAAACCGGCAACGCCGATGCCGCCTTCGTGGCGGCGTCACAGGTTCCGTTTCTTGACGCGCCGGAAGTGTTCGATCTTGGGCACCTGATTCCCGGCATTCCACAGCATGCAGCCCTTCTCACCAGAGCTGCCGGAAACGAGGCTGCACGTGCATTCTGGGACTGGTTGGCGACGGAAGGCGCGCAGGAACTGATCGCGGAATCGGGTTACGGCCTCTCGGCGCAGTGACGGCGACGTGCCCTGAGAGCGGGACGTCCCGCTTTCCAGGCTGAGCGACTGCGGGCCCTGTTGTTCGCGAGTGCGTTCCTTGATCCGATTGGGCCGGGCGGCGATCCCTCCCGGGACGGTGATCCCGAAGGCGACCAGCGAGGCGTAGCAGCACGCCTTCACGATCCCGAGGCGGACCGAGATCCCGGGGCCCCGCAAAATGACTGCAATCCTGCATCTCCGCCAACTCCCAGTTCCGCAATTTTCTGCTTGCAACTGCCGACGTGCCATCATAGCTCGCGCCTACTTCACAGGCAGGGCTTGGGCCGCCGAGGGATGCATCCTCGCTTGGTCCGCCGGTTGGGAGAGATCTCTGACGTCCTGCCGAGGCGCAAACCGGGAAAGGAAATGGACATGGCGCTCCCTGAATTCACGATGCGCCAGCTTCTGGAAGCTGGCGTGCATTTCGGTCACCAGACACAGCGGTGGAATCCGCGCATGTCGGAATTCATTTATGGTGAACGCAATGGCATCCACATCATCGACTTGACCCAAACCGTTCCCATGCTGGATGCGGCCTTGAATGCCGTCCGTGAGACCGTGGCGAAAAACGGTCGCATTCTGTTTGTCGGCACGAAGCGGCAAGCGCAGAAGCCAATTGCCGAGGCGGCTGAAAAGTGCGCGCAGTATTACATGAACCACCGCTGGCTCGGCGGCACGCTGACCAACTGGAAGACAGTCTCACAGTCGATCAAGCGCCTGAACGAGATTGACGAGCAGATGGCGGACGGGGCGGAGGGCCTGACAAAGAAGGAGCGCCTTGGCATCGAGCGCGAGCAATCGAAGCTTCAGGCGTCGCTTGGCGGAATCCGTGAAATGGGCGGCGTTCCGGATCTTCTCTTTGTGATCGACGTGAACAAAGAAGACCTTGCGGTCGCCGAGGCGAGGAAGCTTGGCATTCCGGTTATTGCGGTCGTTGACACGAACTGCACGCCGGATGGCATTGACTACATCATTCCAGGCAATGACGACGCCTCGCGGGCGGTGGCGCTCTACTGTGATCTCGTGAGCCGCGCTGCACTTGATGGCATGAGTGCCCAGCTTGGCGCTGCCGGCATTGACCTGGGCGAAATGGAAACTGCTGTGGAGGAGGCGGCTCTCGAAGCAGAGGCCAGCGCGCCGGCGACCGAAGATGCGCCGGACGCTGTGTCAGTCGCCGAGGCCACGCAGACAGAAGAGGCAAAGGCTGACGACGCCACGAGCGGCAAGGAGGCGCCTTCGGTGGAGGAGGAGCCCGCAGCCAAAGAAGCGCCCGCCCAGGAGCCATCGGAACAGAAGGTGGTCAGGGGTGCGGATGCCCCAGAAGGAACGCCAGAAGGGGACGCTGATGCCGTTGAAGGGAAGGCGTCAGCCAAGACCGTCGCTGCGCCGACGACCGCAGTCCAGGATGCAGATGCCAGCAAGGATGCATCGGCAAAGACCGTGACTGCAGGGACAGAGAAGCCCGGTGCCATTGAGACGGCGGAGCCGAAGAAACCTGCCAACATCGAAATAGCTGGCTGAAGCCGAATCAGGCAGATGGAAATCAGGGTGCGGGGAACCGTGCCCGGGACAGGCGATCAAGGAGAGCCAGGATGTCAATCACTGCAGCACTTGTGAAAGAGCTTCGCGACGCAACCGGCGCGGGCATGATGGATGCCAAGAAGGCGCTGACGGAGACCGACGGCGACATGGAGGCCGCCGCGGACTGGCTGCGAACCAAGGGGCTGGCGAAGGCAGACTAGAAGGCGGGGCGCACGGCCGCCGATGGCCTCGTGGCTGTCAGGACAGACGGGGGCAGGGGCGTTGTCGTAGAGGTGAACTCTGAAACCGACTTCGTCGCCAAGAACGAGGATTTCCAGTCGATGGTCACCGACCTGGCCACGGCTGCTCTTGCCGTCGACAATGTCGAAGCGTTGAAGTCCGCGGACCTGGGCGGAAAACCTGCCTCGGAAGTGATCACCGAGGCCGTGGCCAAGATCGGAGAAAACATCCAGCTTCGCAGAATGGCCAGCATGGGCGGCGATCGGGTCGCATCATACGTGCATAACACCGTGGCCCACGGCCTGGGCAAGATCGGGGTCCTGGTGGCGTATTCGGGTGCGGACCCGGAACTTCCGCGGCAGATTGCCATGCACGTCGCGGCCATCAATCCCGCCGCGCTTGACGAAGCCAGCTTGGACGCCGCAGCAGTCGAGAAGGAGCGCGACATCCAGATGGAAATTGCGCGCGAAAGCGGGAAGCCCGAGGCGGTTATCGAGAAGATGATCGAGGGCCGGATGAGGAAGTTCATTGCCGAGTCCACGCTCCTGAACCAGGCATTCGTCGTGAATCCAGACCTTACGGTCGGCAAGGCGGCGGAAGAGGCCGGAATCGAGGTGACGGGCTTCGTCCGCCTCGAAGTCGGTGAAGGCATCGAGAAGAAAGAAGAGGACTTCGCCGCCGAAGTCGCGAAGGCTGCCCAAGCGGTGTAGGACCCGGCGGCACATGACGCAAAGCCAGATGCTTGACGGAATGCCTGGCGACGTGCCGATGAGTTCAGCCTGACTGATCGGCTCCCTTCGCCGCAGAAGCCGAACGTCCGCTACTATTCGTCATTCATTCATGACGGTCTTATGAACTTTGCCCGTCAATCACTGAGTAAGCAGAATGTTATATATATTTGAAGAATAAGCAAAAATACAGACAGATCCGCACGAAAACCCAAGTCGATAATTTAACATAACACGCCTTATGCGCCTTTTGGGTCAGCCCAAGGCATAGCCCGCGCTGCGCACGGTGCGAACCGGATTGGTCCCTCCATGCTTGCACAGCGCCTTCCGGAGCCGGCCCACGTGAACATCGACAGTCCGCGTGTCCACGTAGATGTCCCGCCCCCAGACGCGGTCAAGCAGCTGCTCCCGCGACCAGACCCGGCCCGGCTTGTCCATGAACGTCGCCAGCAACCGGAACTCGGTCGGGCCAAGCTTGATCGGCCTCTTGTTCCGCGTGACCTTGTATGTCTCGGAATCCAGCACAATGTCCTCAAATTCCAGCCGCATGCCCACGGTCGTCGGGCGAATGCGACGCAACTGCGTCCTGACCCGCGCCATGAGTTCGGCAACCGAATACGGCTTGACGACATAATCGTCCGCGCCGATCTCAAGACCGCGCACGCGATCCCCCTCTTCCGAGCGGGCCGTCAGCATGATGACCGGAATGCTCCGCGTTTCGGTGCGCGACTTCAGGCGGCGGCAGATCTCGATCCCCGACACTCCCGGGAGCATCCAGTCGAGAATGATCACGTCCGGCGGCGCCTCTTCCACCAGCAGGAGCGCGTCGTCGCCGCTTTCCGCCCTGGCGACGTCATAGCCCTCCGCCTGGAGATTGTATGCCAGGACCTCGCGCTGCGCGGCCTCATCCTCTACAACCAGAACGCTTGGCTGACTGGCAGGCATTTCCTAGGATCCTTCGTTCATGTAGGGGGTCCGATCCTTCTTCGGTCTTGAATCATCGGGAAATTTGCCAGTGGCCATGTAGACCACCTGCTCCGCGATGTTTGTCACGTGATCCCCCATCCTTTCCATGTTCTTGGCGATGAAGTGGAGATGCATGCACGGGGTGATGTTGCGGGGATCCTCCATCATGTATGTCAAGAGCTCGCGAAAGATCGAATTGTAGAGCTGGTCCACGTCTTCGTCGCGCAGGATGACTCGCTCCGCCAGTTGGGCGTCGCGCTGAATGAAGGCGTCCAGGGCATCCTTGAGCATGAATTGCACCTCCCGCGCAATTCGCTTGATGGACACGTCAGCATCCTCGACACGCGGAGATTCCGCCAACACCTGTGTCCGCTTGGCCAGGTTCTTCGCATAGTCGCCGCAACGTTCGAGATTGGCGCTGATCCTGATCACCGTCAGAACGGTTCTCAGATCGCTTGCCGTTGGCGCCCGAAGCGCAATTATGCGAGTCGCCTCGTCGTTGATCTGTTCCTCAAGTTCATCGATCGCCGCATCCCCTTCCCTGACCTTCCTGGACAGTTCGATGTCACGCACTTCAAGCGATTTGGCGCTGTCAAGAATCGCGCTTTCCACCAAGCCGCCCATCTTCATCAACATCCCTTGGATCGCTTCAAGATCGCGGTCGAACGCGGAGGCAATGTGTTGCTCGTTCATTTCCAGGTTCCTGTCCAATCCGATCGGTGACGCAACTTTCCGTCCGGCAACGCTCGGGGCTGGCGAACACCTTTCCGGTCTTGCGATACTCTACGAGTCCGCCAAGACGAAAAAGGGCTGTCCTCTGCCTTGCCCTGGCCGGCAACTGCATCAAGTCCATGAAGATAGCGACCGAGGAGTTCCGCATCAACTCGCCGACGCGTTCCTCGATCCGGATGGCCGAAGCCGGATCGAGTCCCGAGCGCGGCCCATCCGTCGGCAAGGAAGGCCCCTGCAAGGATCGAGGCGCAGGACGACCGCACCTGCGGACCCGCGACCTGAGCCTCGTCGCGGGCATTGGCGGCGAACCATGACGTTTCAAGACTCGCCGCGGCAGATGCGGTCACTCTCGCGTTCAATATGGAGCCTTCTCATGGCTGACCTGGACCGCACCACGCAGCCCGGTGATCGGCATCTAGGCGTCGCTGTCTGCGCTTTTGTGACATCTCCACAAATGTTTTATGACAATTCGTCCGGACTTTCGAGGCGCGCGTGCGCCTCGCCACGTGGCAAGACGACCAGAAAGCTGCTTCCCATGCCCACCTCGCTCTCGACGCGGAGCCGCCCCCGATGCCGGTTGACGATATGCTTCACGATCGCAAGCCCGAGTCCCGTGCCGCCAATCTCTGATGACCGATGCGAATCGATCCGGTAGAATCGCTCGGTCAATCGGGGAATGTGAAGGCTGTCGATGCCAACACCGTTGTCAGACACCAGAAGAAGCGCCGCATCACCCTGAATCATCGGATGGGCGTCCGTGGATTGCACGGATACGCCCACAGCGGCACCCGGCCCTGAATACTTGATTGCGTTCTCGATCAGGTTCGTCGCCACCTGCGCCAGTTGGTCGGCATCGCCCGGCACGGCGAGGTCGACATCGAGGCCGGCAGTCGTCACTTGCACGTCATGCTCGGCTGCCAGCGGTCCAAGAGCATTGACGACGGACTGAACGACAGCGGAAAGTTGCACCGGATCCGTAGGTTGCAACCTTTCTTCCGCTTCGACCCGGCTCAGCGACAGGAGATCGGCAACCAATCGATTCATCCGGTTGGCCTCTCGCTCCATTATTCCGAGGAACCTTTCGAGCACCGCCGCGTCGTCGCGCGCTGTTCCACGGAGGGTTTCGATGAATCCCAGGAGCGCGGTCAGCGGCGTCCGAAGCTCATGGCTGACATTTGCCACGAAGTCTCGCCGCATCTGTCCCGCTTCCTGCATCGCGGTGCGATCCTCGAAGCACGACAGCACATGCCCGGTGTCGCCAACGGGAGTGCAAGTCGCCTCGAATGCGACGTCACCGCGCTCATCCGCGGCAAGAAACTGCGCCGAGGTTGTTTCGCCAGCCGCCAATGCCTGTTCCAGCGCATCCAGAATCGATGGCTGACGCAACGCGGCAATATAGTGGCGTCCATTGATCTGGTCCGAAAAGAGCCGCCTTGCGGCCGCGTTGGATTCACGGATGCGGCCATTCCGGTCGACCAGAATTCCGGGGATGGAAATCGCTTCAACGACACTGTCCCGCATGTCCATGACCTGTTTGTGCCTGTCCCGCACTGTTACCCCATGAGTCAGCAGGGATGAAGCCGCAACCCGGCGCGCACGTGTCCTGGGATAGTGCGCAGTCTGTCCCGGAGTCGGGTTGGCATCTGGTTCCATCGCACTTCCACTTGGTGGCCAACCAGGCTGGTGGCGTCCGGCAACGCGGGCTTGCGGCGGCAGATCTTCAACCATCCACCAACGCCAGACCCGCCCGGTATTCCCTCAGACGGCAGCGGTAATGCTCGGCGGACGCCCGAATAGTCTCGACATGATGCTCCCCTACTTGGCGCACGACCTTGCCGGGCACGCCGAGAACAAGCGAGCCGTCGGGTATCTCCATGCCCTCGGGGACAAGCGTCCCTGCCCCGATGAGGCAGTTCGTGCCGATCACCGCGCCGTTGAGTATCGTCGCGCCCATGCCCACCAGCGCGTTGTCCCCGATCGTGCAACCGTGGAGCATGGCCTTGTGTCCAATGGTGACATTTGCGCCGATCAAGCAAGGAAAGCCAGGATCGGTATGGACTACAACATTGTCCTGCACGTTTGAACCCGCGCCTACTTCGATGGGTTCGCTGTCACCCCGAAGCGTGGCCGAGAACCAGATTGAACATTGGCCGCCGACCCGCACGTCCCCAATGACATTTGCATCCGGCGCGATCCAGAAATCGCCGTCGTCCGGCAGGGACGGTTGCCGGTCGCCGAGAGAATAAACGGTCACTTGCGCGCCTCGAATTCGGCCTGCAGCCGAAGCACGTGATCGGCAAGTTCCGGTTGCTGTGCCCGACGCAGGCGTTCCGCCATTATTATTTTCTTGAGCCGCTCTTCCGTCGCATCAAGGTCGTTGTTGACCAGGACATAGTCATAGTCGGACCAGTGGCTGATTTCGTCCCAGCTGTTCGTCATCCGCTGCGCTATGACATCTGTGCTATCCTGTCCGCGGCTTTCCAGCCTGCTGCGCAGCTCCTTGATGGACGGCGGCAGGAGAAAGATCGACAGGACAAAGCGTGCGAGCTGTGAATTCGTGATTTGCTGTGCGCCTTGCCAGTCAATGTCGAACAGGACGTCGACACCTGACGTCATCGCCTTTTCCACGGGGCCACGAGGAGACCCGTAACGGTTGCTGAAGACTTGTGCGTGCTCCAGCATGCGACCGTCATCGACCATGCGCTGGAACTCGTCTTCGCTCAGGAAGAAATAGTCCACGCCGTCAGTTTCTCCGGATCGCGGTTTCCGGGTCGTGGCGGAAACCGAAAACTGGATTTCTGCATCCCACTCAAGCAAGCGCCGAGCCAAGGTCGACTTGCCCGCACCTGACGGCGACGAAAGAATGATGAGCAGCCCAAGGCGGGCGGGACTCGTATGCTTTGCTTGGCACATGTCAGGCCGCGCACAGATCCGCGCCAAGCCCTTCTTCCATCGAAGGACTTGGCGACACCCCGGCTGTCCGGGCCATGTTCAGCATGTTCACTGCCGAGTTGGCATCCCGGCCAGGCACCGAATCGCAGCCGGGACGGTCGTGCGCGCGGACGGACAGCGACTTCTTCGCCGCCTCCCCTGGCCCTGAGCACTCCAAACTCGCGTTTCGCGCACAAATCTTGATGAGATGCCTGTCAGCCACTTCCGCGTTGGTGTCGATCATCGAGGCAAAAGGTGCCCGTCCGCAGGCAGGCATGCTCTCCGAAAAGTCACGGTCCCTGATCGAGCTCTTCACTTTCGGGATTGCAATGAGGACAATGTCGTCGCGATTGCCCGGAACACTCGAATCCCTTTCGTGGAAGCACTTTCCCGGCCGTTGAGAAAAGCGTGCATTCTGGCCGCGACGGGACGCCTCCTCGCACGTGACTTCGCCCTCCGATTCTCGCGTGCCGGAAATCGCGGAATCCGGCCAATCTTCGTCCTTGCCTGGCGGAAGATGCGCGTGCACGCGGAGGCAATTCTGCCTTTCCGAGACACGGCCAGGCACACTCCGGCTTCGGCCCGCCACGAACCTGCTCTCTACGCAATCGGCGCCGGGTCCTGCCCGGACACGAACGCTTGGCGAAGGGAATCCAGGGAGTTGTCCGCCAATGACGACATCCACGGCGAATGCCGTCTGTTCAGGACAGACGGCGTCCGGCGCGCACGCCGTCGAATCCCTCATACAGCGGCAGCGCTGCCAGCGCTTGATCGGCGAGCAGAAAGCTCCTCGGCGACAAGGAAGGCCAGTTCGAGCGCCTGGCTAGCATTCAGGCGCGGGTCACAGGCCGTGTGATATCGGTCCGAAAGGTCTCGTTCCGACACTGCCCGCACGCCGCCCGTGCATTCGGTTACGTCCTTCCCGGTCATTTCGAAGTGAACGCCGCCCGGGATCGTGCCCTCAGCTGCATGGATCTGGAAGAACTCCTTCACTTCGCGCAAGACCGCGTCGAACGGACGCGTCTTGTATCCGGTCGAAGACTTGATTGTGTTGCCGTGCATCGGGTCGCAGGACCAGACAACCTCCGCACCTTCCTGCTTGACGGCCTTGATGAGCCGCGGCAAGTGATTTCCGACATTGCCCGCCCCGAAACGCACAATGAGCGTGAGGCGCCCCTGCTCGTTCTCGGGGTTCAACCTCGCCATCAGGCTCTTGAGGTCTTCCCCCGTCATCGACGGGCCGCACTTGAGGCCGAGCGGGTTCTGGACGCCTCGCGCAAACTCGACGTGAGCCCCGTCGGGCTGCCGCGTCCGGTCGCCGACCCAGATCATGTGGCCGGATCCTGCCAGCGGCAACCCGGTCGTTGAATCGATTCGGCAAAGCGCCTCCTCGTATTCAAGCAGCAGCGCCTCGTGGCTGGTGAAGAAATCCACTGTATCCAGTTCGCGGGCTCTCTCGGAAGTCACGCCCGCTGCGGACATGAAATCCAGCGTGTCCTGGATCCGGTTCGCGATGTTGCGGTATTTCTGCGCCTCGTCTCGATCGGTGAAGCCGAGCGTCCACGAATGCACATGGTGAACATCCGCAAATCCGCCTGTAGAAAACGCACGCAGCAGGTTCAACGTGGCCGCTGCCTGGGTGTACGCCTGCAACATCTTCTCCGGCGCGGGAGTGCGCGCAGCCTCGGTGAATTCGAGATCGTTGATGATGTCACCGCGATAGGACGGCAGTTCCACGCCATCCACGGACTCCGTCGACGACGAGCGTGGCTTTGCGAACTGTCCGGCCATCCGGCCCACCTTCACAACCGGCACCTTTGCGCCGTAGGTGAGCACGATTGCCATCTGGAGAAGCACCTTGAACGTGTCCCGGATGTTGTCGGCCGAAAACTCCGAAAAGCTCTCCGCACAGTCCCCGCCCTGCAGCAAGAATCCCTCTCCGCGCGACACGGCGGCGAGTTGCCGCTTCATGGTCCGCGCCTCTCCGGCAAAGACAAGCGGCGGATACTTTGCAAGCTGCTCCTCAACGGCCTTCAATCGGGCGTCATCCGGATAGTCCGGCATCTGCACCCTGGGTCTTGATCTCCACCCTGTCTTTTGCCAGTCCTTCATTTCTGGTTCCTCTCGGTTCCGCGGGTCGCAGACGACACCTATACCTCCGGGCCACGTAGAAGGAAACCGCCGCGCCACAAAAATCTGGAAGCTTGTTTCTTGCCAAACGTCCCGATTCGTGGTCCGTCTGAGCCATGCGTTCCAGCCCGAAAGGGATAGATATGGACGATACTCCGGTTCAGACTGTCAACGTAGTGGCTTCGAGCTCGCCGCGTCGCTTTGTCTTCGTGCTGCTCAACCAGTTCACGCTTCTCTGCTATGCCAGTGCGGTCGAGAGCCTGCGCATTGCCAATCGCATGGCTGGCCGGACGCTTTATGAGTGGAGAGTGGTTGGTGAAGGCGGAATGTCCGTCACCTGCTCCGCCGGAACGGCCTTCGCGCTCGATGGAGGCCTCGACGAGGTTGCGCGTGACGAAACGGTCGTGCTCTGTGGCGGAATCAATGTAGCGTCGGCCACGACCAAGGCGCTCATCAACTGGGTCCGGCGCGAGTCCCGTCGCGGAGTTTCCATGGGAGGTCTTTGCACCGCGAGTTATTCCCTTGCAAAGGCTGGCCTTCTTTCCGGCAAGCGGGCAACCATTCATTGGGAAAACCAGGACAGCTTCCAGGAGGAATTTGACGACGTGACGCTGACCAAGTCGGTTTTCGTCCTGGACGGCAGGTACTTCACGACCGCTGGCGGCACGGCCTCGATCGACCTCATGCTCAAGTTCATCGCCGACGACCACGGCGAGGAACTCGCCAGCGCCGTTGCCGATCAACTGATTTACACGACGGTCCGTACTGATCAGGACACCCAGCGGCTTTCCGTGCCGACCCGCATTGGCGTCCGGCATCCGAAGCTCTCTTCGGTCATCCAGATGATGGAAAGCAACATTGAGGAACCAAAGAGCCCTTCGCTTCTCGCCAAGGAGGTCGGCATGTCAACCCGGCAGCTGGAGAGGCTCTTCCGTCGCTATCTGAACCGAAGCCCGAAACGCTACTACATGGAACTGCGTCTCCAGAAGGCCCGCAACCTGTTGATGCAGACGGACATGAGCGTCATAAACGTGGCCCTTGCCTGCGGGTTCGCGTCGCCGTCGCATTTTTCGAAGTGCTACCGGGCGCAATACAGCATCACGCCGTATCGCGAGCGCGGAGCGCAGGCCACCCGGCTGGCAGTTTGAGGCAGATGTCCGGTCAGGGCGGACTCCTTCACGACGCCTAGCCCGCGAACCCGTAGCGCTGTCCAGGCCCCCTGCTCAGCCAAGAGGATTTGCAATGGACGTTGGCGCCTCCTGGCCATAGCGTCGCGGCATGAGCACGTCGCAGCACGACAGCGCGTATTCCTGGCTCAGGCTTGCAATGAGCCTGGGCCTTTCCATCATCGGCAGCATTGGCATGTGGGCAACAGTCGTCGTGTTGCCGGACATGCAGGCTGAATTCGGCGCCAGCAGGGCTGCGGCCTCCGTGCCCTATGTCCTGACCATGTTTGGTTTCGCTACGGGGAATTTCCTTATGGGACGCGCCGTGGACCGCTGGGGCATCACTCCCGTGCTCGCTGTTTCCGCGCTTTTTCTTTCTTTCGGGTTCGCGCTCTGCGCCCTGGCATCCTCCATCCCGCAGATCGCGTTCCTGCACCTGCTTCTCGGCGTCGGTGCCGCGGCGAGCTTTGCACCGCTGATCGCGGATGCGTCGCAATGGTTTCTCCGTCGGCGCGGCGTTGCAGTGGCCGTCGTCGCAAGCGGCAACTATCTTGCGGGAACCGTCTGGCCGCCGCTTATCGCGGTGGTAATGATCGATCACGGATGGCGTGGCGCCTATCTTGCATTGGCTGGTCTGGTCATAACGGTCCTGTTGCCTGGGTCACTGCTTCTGCGCAGGCGCATCGATGCGTCCTCGACGGCGTACGCCACGGCGAACGCAGCTGCGCGGGCAGAGTCGATTGCGCTCTCGCCACGAGCTCTTCAAGCGCTTCTCGCGCTCGCCGGAATCGGATGCTGCGTGGCCATGTCCATGCCACAGGTCCATATCGTCGCACTTTGCATTGACCGCGGCTTCGGCCCTCAGGCCGGCGCGGAAATGTTGAGCCTGATGCTCGCTGGTGGAGTTGTTTCCCGGCTTGGCTTTGGCGCATTCTCGGATCGCTTTGGAGGGTTGATGACTCTCCTTGTCGGCGGCACATTGCAGATGATCGCGCTTTGCCTTTTCCTGGTCCAGGGCGGTCTCGCATCGCTCTACCTGATCGCTCTTGTCTTCGGCCTGTCCCAAGGCGGCATCGTGCCGAGCTACGCGATCACGGTGCGGGAATTCATGCCTCCCCTTGAGGCCGGAAGGCGCATCGGGATAGTCATTGGCGCCACGATCACCGGTATGGCCCTGGGTGCCTGGATGTCCGGCTGGCTTTACGACCAGAGCGGTGATTACGCGCTTGCAATTTGGAACGGCATCGCGTGGAACGCACTCAATGTCGGGATCGCGCTTCTGCTGCTGAGCCGTGTCGGCGGGCGCCGTCTCGTCAGGGCAAACGCGCACTGACGGCCTCCCGGCGCTCTGCGGGCTGCCTGAGCGGGAGCGCCCATGACAGCAGCACTCTCTCTCGGAGACTATTGTGACCATGATCCGCCGCGCATATGACTGGACACTGAGCCTTGCCGGGCATCGTCATGCGCTTGGTGTGCTCGCCATCGTGGCCTTTGTCGAGAGCTCGGTCTTCCCGGTGCCGCCCGATGCCTTGATGATACCCATGATTCTCGCAACGCCATCACGCGCTTTCCTGATCGCGGGCGTGTGCACGGCGGCGTCCGTGCTCGGCGGTCTGTTCGGCTACCTGATCGGCATTGCCCTCTACGACACCGTGGGCCTGGCCGTCCTCGACTTCTACGGACAGACCGCCGCGGCCGAGAGCTTCAACGTCCGGTTCAACCAGCACGGCGCATGGGCCGTGCTCATTGCCGGCATAACGCCGTTCCCGTACAAGGTCATCACGATCATGTCAGGATGGACGGGCTTGTCCCTTCCGGTCTTCGTGGCATCTTCAATTGTCGCGCGCGGCCTCAGGTTCTTTGTCGTGGCAGCGCTTCTTTGGAGATTTGGAGCGTCCATGCGCAGATTCATCGAAAGGTATCTCGGTCTCCTGTTCACCGCATTCGTCGTTCTGCTGATCGGAGGTCTTGCGATGGCGAGGTACCTTTGACCAGGCGCGCCACCATGCTCTTTGCGGCCGCGGGGTCGTTCGCTCTTTTGGCGGGCGCGTTCGCGTTCCAGATGCTTGGCTATGCGCCCTGCGAGATCTGCATCTGGCAACGCTGGCCGCACGGCGTAGCGGTTGCTGCCGGCGTGCTGGCCCTGATAGCCGGACCCGCCATGCTTCTCGGCTTGGTCGGCGTCCTCTCGGCACTCTCGACCGCCGGAATCGGAGCCTATCACACCGGAATCGAACGTGGCTTGTGGGCCGGTCCATCGTCCTGCACCGGGAGCCGCGACAATCTCGCCGGTCTTTCCGGCAATGATCTCCTTTCCCTTGATGTTCCAGGCAACATCGTCATGTGTGACGAGGTCGTCTGGTCCTTCGCGGGATTGTCCATGGCCAGTTGGAACGCAATCCTGTCGCTGGGGCTTGCCTGCATCTGGATCAGAGCGATCCGAGCAACCTGATCCATGGCGGCCGCTCAAGGATCTCGATCCCGGGCAAGTCACCCCGGGGACCCGCCGTGCAATTTCACGCACTCGACAATTCGGATTTTGATCCGGCGCTCCGCTGCCGCACGAGCGTCGGCGCATAGCCGCTCGATAGTGGAACGCCGGGCAAGGTTGTTTGCGTCCCGCGGCATTCTTCAGCAAGCTGTCGCGCCAGTTCTTCGTTGGAGCGGGCAGTTTTCGCGTCGCGCGCAAGCCATGCCTTCAGGTTGCATGCGCTCCGACCGGAGAACATCATGCATCCGTGGATTTGCCGGGGAGCACAAAGACGTTGCTGGCGGGTTTGAGCGCGTGACGGCGTGCGGCGTAGGCGAAGACTTCAATGCCAGTCAGCCCCAATTGAGCCGGGACAAGCCTCAGCGCCTTCCACGGGACAACCCCTCCAATGGACAAATGGCGTCCAGGATATCGAAAGGTAAGGGACCGAAGGGAGAAGCCAATCGGGTTCTCTGGCCACCGTCGTTCGTTGATGTGTTCAAGATCGTCTTCGGCCAGCGTGTAGCACCATAGCATGTTTGCTTCGTCAGTTGGCAGATCAAAGATGCACCGATCTCTGGCGTTCGATCAGATTGGTGCGGTGCGCCATGGTTCCTTTGATTTCGCGAGTGGGTTTGCTTACAGATGATTGTGACATGGGACAAGGAATGGTTGCGATGATCGGAAGCCGGAGATCCTTCAATGCATCACAAACGTCCGCTTAAGTGAGAGCCAGGAAAGACGCATGACAGCCGAAGCAGTGAACCTCTCCGAAAAACTCAGCAAATTTTCCGAACACTGGTCGCCGAAAATCGTTTCACAGTTCAACGGCCACGATGTGATGGTGGTGAAGGTGAAAGGGGAATTTGTCTGGCATTCGCATGACGACACGGATGACTTTTTCCTCGTTCTGAATGGCAGCGTGACGATCGAGACAGGACAGGGGAATGTCCTGCTCAGGCCAGGAGAGCTGTACGTCGTCCCGAAGGGCGTTAAACACCGGCCAGTTGCGCAGGAAGAAGCCCACATTTTGCTGATTGAGCCAAATGGAACACCCAACACGGGAGATGCCAAAACGGCGGTGGAAAAGGTTGAAATATAGCGTTGGTCGGTGATGCACGTGTATCCAAAGCCAACGGCAGCCCGGCGTTCGGCTTTCCGCGAAGCGCGCAGATCGAAGCCGAGGTAACCGGTGGCCAACATCATTCGGATCAGGCTTCGGGGAATAAGGACGGACGATATGGATTGACGGCTTGCCTGAGAGCCTTGCGTCATGACGATGTGCTCATTGTCTGGCAACTCAGCCGCCTGGGTCGCAGCTTGCGCCACCTCGTCAGAACCGCCCCTGAACATTGCACGCGCTGCGCCAGCCTGACGGTGCTCAAAGGCCGGAATGCACAGATCGACACAGCGACATCGGCGGGCCGGCCGTCATTTGACTTCTTTGCCGCTCTCCCTGAATTTGAAAACGAGTTGATCCGTGAACCCACTATGGCTGGCCTCAAGGCCGCCAGCGCTCGTGGCAGAAAGGGTCGCTGCAGATTTGCGCGCTCCTAAGTCCAGGTTCGTATGGCTCGAACTGCAATGGTCAATCGCGACACGACCGTTTCCGAGCTTTGCAAAGAACTGTGTGCAACGCCGGTCACCCTCTTCCGACATGTCGATTCAAACGGAAAGTTACGGAACTACGGGAAACGTGTGCTGGCGGCATTGGGCATCTTTCTGCACTGGGCCGGAGCAGACCCGAGCTTCGGTCAGCGGCATGCGTTTGCCGCCCGGAAAGTGCTCAATGGGCTTCAAGACATCGTGCCAGGAAGCAAGTCTTCCATTGCACACCATCAATGGCGTCTGATATGGTGGAGGCAACGAGATGTGGTCTATCGGTGAAGAACAGGCAACCCCTTGAGCGACACTCCCGAATCTTCAGGTGACGCGGTAGATCTCCCGCCTATGCCGCCGCGCTACCACGGCCCGACGGTCACGATCGAGGACGAGATGCGAACCTCGTATCTCGATTACTCGATGAGCGTGATCGTCTCCCGTGCCATTCCCGACCTTCGGGATGGCTTGAAACCCGTCCATCGCCGAATTCTCTATGCAATGCACGAGACCGGGAACACGCATGACAAGCCATATCGCAAGTCAGCACGGCCGGTCGGCGACACCATGGGCAAGTACCACCCCCATGGCGACGGCGCCATCTACGACGCGCTCGTGCGAATGGCGCAGCCATTCTCCATGTCGCTCCCGCTGCTTGACGGCCAGGGGAACTTTGGTTCGATGGACGGCGACAACCCGGCCGCCATGCGGTACACCGAAGTCCGCATGGACCGGCCGGCCTCTGCCCT
>VYCX01000289.1:0-7461 GCA_009843725.1 Boseongicola sp. SB0675_bin_26 | reverse complement strand
CGCAAGGATCGTTTCGCGATAATCGTCGACGAAGTCCCCTATCAGGTCAACAAGGCGGCAATGATCGAGAAAATCGCGGATCTCGTGCGCGAAAAGAGAATCGAGGGCATTTCTTCGGTTGCAGACGAAAGTGACCGCATCGGCGTGCGTGTGGTCATTGAACTCAAGCGCGACGCGACCGCCGAAGTCGTGTTGAACCAATTGTACCGATTCACGCCCATGCAGACCTCGTTCGGCTGCAACATGCTGGCCTTGAACCACGGGCGCCCCGAGCAGCTGACCCTCCGGGACTTTCTCTCTTGTTTCATAGAGTTCCGGGAAGAAGTTGTGGCGCGCCGCACAGCCTTCGACTTGCGCAAGGCGCGTGAGCGCAGCCACATTCTTTGCGGCCTTGCAGTGGCCGTGTCCAACGTGGACGAAGTGGTTGCGACGATCCGGGCCTCGGCGGACGCGGTGGAAGCGCGTGCAAGGCTGATGGAGCGGCGCTGGCCTGCCAAGGACATTGCAGAGTACATTCGCCTGATTGACGACCCCAACAACATGATCAACGAGGACGGCACGTACAACCTTTCAGAAATCCAGGCCCGTGCCATTCTGGACTTGCGGCTGAACCGCCTCACGCAGATCGGTGTCAGGGAGGTCACGGACGAACTTGAAGAACTGGCCGCAAACATCAAGGATTTCTTGGATATCCTTTCCTCTCGCGACCGCATCATGGCAATCATCTCGGAGGAGCTTCGTGACGTCCGGGAACGGTTCGCCGTGCCCCGCCGCAGCGAAATCATCGATTGGGATGGCGATCTAGAGGATGAAGACCTGATCGAGCGGGAGGACATGGTCGTCACCGTCACCGCGGAAGGGTACATCAAGCGTACCGCCCTGGCGGAATTTCGGTCCCAGAAACGCGGCGGCAAGGGCCTGTCGGGCGGCTCGCTCAAGGACGATGATGTTGTCACCACACTGTTCGTGGCCAACACGCATGCCCAACTCCTGTTCTTCACGACGGACGGGATGGTGTACAAGCTCAAGACATGGCGATTGCCGCAGGGCGGGCGCACATCGCGCGGCAAGGCCATCGTCAACATACTGCCGATTCCGTCGGGCGTGTCCATCGCAGCGATAATGCCGACCGACCGTGATGAGGAGGAATGGGGCCAGTTGCAGATTTTCTTCGCGACTTCGGACGGCGACGTGCGTCGCAACGCACTCAGCGACTTCACGAACGTTAAGGCAAATGGCAAGATCGCGATGAAGTTGCCAGATGAAGTATCTCTCGTAAACGCGAGAATATGCACGAAAAACGATGACGTGATGCTTGTAACGGCACGCGGGCGCGCCATTCGCTTCCCGACAACCGCCGTACGCGTGTTCAAGGGCCGTGGCTCGACCGGTGTTCGCGGCATCAAGCTGGCTGACCGTGACCATGTCGTGTCCATGGCTGTTATCCGACATTTCGAGGCCGACCCGGCCGAGCGAAGCGCCTACCTCAAGCAGAGGCGCTTGGTGGCTGGCATGCCGGAAGACGAGGCGGATGCAGATGACGACGCTCCTGCAGATGGTCAGCTTTCCCCCGAGCGCTACGCGGAAATGTCCGCAGCCGAAGACCTGATCCTCACGATCACGTCCGGCGGGACGGGCAAACTGTCTTCCAGTCACGGCTATCCCGTTCGCCAGCGTGGGGGCCAAGGTGTCCTCGCAATGGACAAGGCCCTGCGTGACGGCCCGCTGGTCGCGTCCTTCCCTGTGGACATGTCCGACCAGATCATGCTTGCTACGTCGACGGGCCAGTCAATCCGCGTTCCGATCGAGGACATTTCCTTCCGATCCCGCACGGCTGGCGGCGTAAAGGTCCTAAATGCATCCGAAGGCGAGAAAGTCGTTTCGGTTGCTCGAATTGCGGATCAGGGTGAAGCGGAAAGCGACGAACCAGTTCCCGGCAGCTGAGCGTTTTCCGAAACACTGACCCTGACCCGTCCTCGCTGGCAGCCGCGACCATCCCGCACACTTGGCGCCCAGGGTTGACGGAATGTCTGGCACAACCTGCCGCTTGCCACGACATGCCGGATCATGTGCCGAGTGAAAGGGACGCCGCTCTTTCAAATCCGTGCCGCGGGCACTACATCGCGGGCATGTCGGACCTTCTTCATGTTGTTGGCGGTGGCCTTGCAGGCTCCGAAGCTGCATGGCAGGCCGCCCAGCGGGGCGTCCAGGTTGTCTTGCACGAGATGCGGCCAGAGTGCGGAACTTTCGCCCACAAGACCGAAAAGCTCGCAGAGCTGGTTTGCTCGAACTCGTTTCGGTCCGACGACGATGAGCACAATGCCGTAGGTCTTCTGCACTGGGAAATGCGTCAAGCCGGCGGCATTGTCATCGAGGCAGGTGACCGTCACCGCCTCCCCGCAGGCGGCGCGCTCGCGGTTGACCGCGAAGCGTTTGCGGACGCCGTGACCTCGAAGCTGCTGTCGCACTCGAATATCACTCTCGAAACGGGGGAGATCACCGACCTGCCCGAAGGCGGCCAATGGATCTTCGCGACGGGGCCGTTGACGTCAAGCGCTCTTGGCGAGGCGCTTAAGGCTGAAAGCGGCGAAGAGAGCCTGGCATTCTTTGATGCCATTGCTCCGATCGTCTACGCGGACAGCGTCGACATGTCCGTTGCATGGGCGCAATCGCGCTACGACAAGGGCGAGACGGAGGACGAGCGAAGGGCTTACATCAATTGTCCAATGACACGAAACGAGTACGAAGCCTTCGTGGATGCCCTGCTTCAAGCCGACAAGACGGAATTTCGTGTCGGGGAAACGGCGCGATACTTTGACGGCTGCCTGCCGATCGAAGTAATGGCCGAGCGCGGTCGCGAGACCCTGCGCCATGGACCAATGAAGCCGGTCGGTCTGACGAACGCACATGCACCGGACCAGAAGCCCTACGCCGTCGTTCAACTCAGACGCGACAACATGCTTGGCACGCTGTTCAGCATCGTAGGGTTCCAAACGAAGATGAAGTACGGCGCGCAAATAGATGTTTTCAGAATGATTCCGGGATTGCATGACGCTAGATTTGCTCGTCTTGGCGGCATTCACAGGAACACGTTCATCAACTCTCCCCGACTGCTCGACGAACAGTTGCGTCTTCGCTCCAAGCCCCATATCCGGTTCGCGGGTCAAATTACCGGCGTCGAGGGTTACGTGGAATCCGCCGCAATGGGCTTGCTGGCAGGTCGCATGGCGGCAGCAACGATGACAGGGCGGTCCCTTCCGCCCGTTCCGCCCACCACGGCCATCGGTGCGCTCGTCAGTCATGTCACCGGCGGCGCCGATGCCCGAACCTTTCAGCCGATGAACGTCAATTTCGGCCTTTTCCCGCCCATTGATGCCCGAGGTGGCCGACGCGGACGCCGCGACCGATACAAGGCATACACCGACCGCGCCAAACGGGATTGGGCTTCCTGGCTGGAGGCACCCTGCCCTGAGGTCGCCGTGTAGGTGCACTTGCCAGCGGCAACCGCCTGGCTTGGCTGCCCGGCACGGGCATCTACGGTCTGCTTGCGTCGATGCATCAAGACATGGGGTGAGAGCAACGAGAGACGCTCATCTGCGCCTTCGCGTCAATCCACGAGGCTGGTACAACAAGCTTTTTGTCCATTGGGCAATGAATTCGACTCGATTCCACATACCAGCGGCGCGTATGTGCCCGGAACATCGGATGGCACCATCCTGAAATGTCCTTTGGGCAGTTCGCGAGTGTTTCCCGTCGGCAAAGCTGACGATCCGTGTTCGGGCCTACCGACACACAGGCAGCACGCCTGCGGCGCGAGAACGGATCCCGATGAACTCTTTTGGTGGCCGCGATACCGATATTGTGGAGCGTTTTGAATGGACTGCGCCCATTGATGGCCAGCAGAGACGCACTGCGAGGCCTGCATTCGGATCTCGATTCCTCGATCCCTGATGTCGCGCCCAAACTTGATATATATGCATCCCGCGAGTTCCCGGCGCAGCCAAGCCTTTGGGTCAGTGACGTCTTCGCTCTCATGCCTGCTTCTCGTTCGGCACCAAGGCCTCTACTAGGATCTTCCGCCTGGAATCCTCGGCGCGTCGCCGCGTTGCCTCCCTCGCTGCAGCGTTCTCCTGCGTCTCACAGCACGGCTCTGCCGCCGCCTTGAGTTTGGGGAGTCTCTCGGCATCGCTCCTGCGCACCTTCCATTTTGTCATGTTGTCACGCTTCATGGCCGCACGCCGGGATGACACCTGCTTTATGCCCGCCGCCGGGCATAAGCGGGTTGGATTCCCTTGCCAGCCTCATGTAGCCTGACCAAATGAGCATACGTCCTGAACATGATCTCTGGACGCCACACACTGTCGATGAAACCCAGGACATCTACCGCAGATGGGCCAAGGAGTACGACAGGGACGTCTTGAACTGGGGCTATGCCACCCCGACAAGGGTCGCGCGTGCCATTCGCGCCGCCGGCGCGGACGTCAACCAGCCGGTTCTTGACTTCGGGTGCGGCACCGGATTGTCGGGACAGGCCTTGGCGACGGAAGGCTTCAACCTGATCGACGGCACGGATATCTCGCCCGAGATGCTCGCCAAGGCCAAGAAGCGGAATCTTTATCGGTCAATCTGGCTCGGCGACCCCGGGAAATGCGACGAAGTCCAGCCCGGTGACTACGCGGGAATCGTGGCGACCGGTGTGGTCAGCATGGGCGCTGCACCGCCGGAAACGCTTGCTCTCCTGGTTTCGTTGCTGGCTCCGGGAAACCTGCTCGCATTTTCATACAATGACGCGACTCTTGCAGACAGCGGCTACATGGATGCCCTGGAATCGGCCTGCAAGACCGATGGCATGGCTCTCGTGTTCGAGGAGCACGGTCCGCACCTGCCAGAGAAGAAGGTCGAGTCCACGGTCTACGTTCTGCAACGGACGTGAAAACGCGATTTGCACCTTCACCGACCGGGCCCTTGCACCTCGGCCACGCCTACTCCGCCCTGCGGGCACATGAACTTGCCGAGGACATGGGCGGAAAGTTCATCCTGCGCATTGAAGACATTGATCAGGGACGTTCCCGCAAGGAATGGGAAGCCCTGATCCATGAAGACCTGCGTTGGCTTGGCCTGTCGTGGGAAGCCCCCGTGCTCCGCCAGTCCGGACGGCGGGACGCGTATCGCGCCGCCCTCGACAGTCTTTGGCAAAGGGGCCTGCTGTATGTCTGCACCTGCAACCGACGTGACGTTCTTTCTGCCGCTTCTGCTCCAAATGAAGGCGAGCCGCTCGGCGGGCCAGACGGCATCGTGTATCCAGGCACCTGCCGTTCGAAGCCGAGGACGCACACGGCCATGCCCGACGGCGTTGCGCTGCGCCTCAACATGTCTTCGGCACTGAAGCAGTTCGGGATGAAGCGGTCGGGACTCTGGAAAGCGGCACCCGAAAGCGGCACGTTCCGTGCATTTCTGGAAACGGGACGTGGTCCGAATGGCGAGACCGGGATCATTCACGCGTCACACGAACACCTCGTGGACAACATCGGAGACGTGGTCCTTGCAAGGCGGGGCTTTGGCACATCCTATCACTTGTCCGTCGTGGTCGATGACGCGTTCCAAAACATCACTCACGTAGTGCGCGGCGAGGATCTCTTTGACGCAACGTTGATCCATGTTCTGCTCCAGCACCTTCTCGGCCTGGAAACGCCAACCTACATGCATCACGGACTGCTGCGTGACGAGGTCGGAAACCGGTTGGCGAAGCGTCACGATTCAATGGCGATCTCCTCCTACCGGAAGGCAGGAACCACACCTGCCGACATTCGCAGTCTTGTTGGTCTCTGAAGGCTCTGGGGACTTGCGCGACCTGTTTGGCATCGGCCGATCAGGCCGAAGTCACCTCGGGCGCCATCAGTTCGACTTCCTCGTCCTGACGGACAGCGGTGTAAAAGCAGCTTTTCCGTCCCGTGTGGCAAGCCGGCCCCTTCTGGCGAACAAGCAAAAGCAGGCAGTCGCGATCGCAGTCGACCCGGAAGTCGACCAGAGCCTGCACATTGCCGGAGGTCTCACCCTTGACCCAATACTCTTGACGCGACCGTGACCAGTACGTCACCCGGCCCGTCGCAAGTGTTTTGGCAACGGCTTCTGCATTCATCCAGGCCATCATCAGGATCTCTCCAGTCCGATCATCCTGAGCGACAGCAGGGATCAAGCCCTTCTCGTTGTATTCCAGGCTTGCAGGATCGAAGGTCATGCGCCAATCCTTTTGACAACCAGCTGCAGTTCCTAAATATGGCGCGAGACACGCAAAGGGAAGCAATGGCGGACAGCGATCTCATAAAGCTCTATTCGGGCCGAATCCTTGAACTTGCTTCGGACATTCCGCTGACCGAGCGTCTGGATGCTCCTGACAGCACGGTGCGGAAGCGCTCGCCTCTTTGCGGTTCTACCGTCACCGTCGATGTCGCGCTGGAGGATGGCCGGATCTCGGCCTTTGGCCAGGACGTCAAGGCTTGCGCGCTAGGACAGGCCTCGGCCTCGATACTGGCACGCAACGTCATCGGGCTCACCCGAGAGGACGTGGAGCAAGCTCGCGACCAGCTTCGCGCAATGCTCACGGCCGGAGGTGCGGTTCCCGATGCCCCGTTTCAGGAATTCAAGGTGCTTGCGCCTGCCGCCGAATTCCGAAACCGACATACATCAATCCTTCTTTCGCTCGATGCCACGGCAGACGCTGTGGCCAGAGCCGAGACCGCGGCCTGCGCATAGCGTCTCGCCATCGCTGAAATGATGGTCGCATTGAACTTCGGCCGCAACCCTGCGGTGCAAGTGGAAATCGGACAGCGCGCAAGACGGCAAGGTGACGGCCCGAACCGCGCCCGAATGTCAGGGCCGCCCCGCCCTCGTCACCGGTACCAGCGTCGGCGGACGGAACCATCCATACCTGCGGCGGACGGTTGCATGCCGACGCGGGGCAAGCAGCAGCACTTGATCAGGAAGATTTGGTGCGGATGCACTTCCAAAAGCGATTGTCACAAAAGTATTACCAATCCGTCATACAAGGTGCGCGAAACGTCTTCAGCCTCCGCGCAAGGCCGCAAGGGGCGGTCTAAGCAGAATTCTCAGGAGAAACTCATGAAGACCATCAATCTGACCGCCTCTGTGCTGGCGATCACAGCCGTTGCCGCGACGGCTGCCTCCGCGCGTGACGCGATTCGCATCGTCGGGTCGTCAACCGTTTTCCCGTATACTCAGGCAGTGGCTGAGCAGTTCGCCAACAACACCGGAGCACCTTCGCCCATCGTTGAATCGACCGGCACCGGCGGCGGCATGAAAATTTTCTGTGAAGGCATTGGCGAGAACACCGCCGACATGACGGGCGCGTCCCGGGCGATGAAGGCGTCCGAATACGAACTGTGCCAGTCGAACGGCGTGACCGACATTGCTGAAGCCTTGATCGGCTTCGATGGCCTCTCC
>VYCX01000072.1 GCA_009843725.1 Boseongicola sp. SB0675_bin_26 | reverse complement strand
GGTATGAAGGAAGAACAGAACGGGAATAACCTACCCCATATCAGAAACGCACCCGACTGGCTACGCCCACGATACGATCTGGTCGATGAGTTGACGAGCCGGACAGCATTCGCAAACGTTTCGCCTCATTTTTCAAAATTTCGAAATCTTTTGTTGGTGAATTGATAGTAAGTGGCATTCTGTTGCGATCCGGCCTTCCGGAACCCTTCAATGTGGACGCAGCAGATGGATTAGCACCATGACGCAGCGTGGGAAGCGAACTGGTCGACGTGCGAGGCTGGCGATACGTTCTGCAGGGCCTGAACGGGATCCTTGCCCACCAGGCCAGACCGGTGGCAGCTACAAGCCGTTGTCAGAATCCGAGATGCGCCGCATCCATGACACGGCGCTAGACATTTTGGAAAAGCTGGGGATGGGAGAAGTCCCGCCCCGGCTGCATGCAGACTTGTTGGCGGTCGGTGCCATCGACAATGGCTCCGGACGGGTCCTGTTTCCGCCGGATCTGGTTGAACGTGCCGTGGACCAAGCGGCCAAGACATTTTTCCTGCACGGGCGCGACCCGGATCGCTCGATCGAGATCGGTGGCAACAAGGTTTACTTTGGCACGGGCGGAGCCGCCGTTCAGACGCTTGATCTCGACAGCGGCGTGTATCGTCCTTCGACGCTGGCCGATTTGCATGACTTTGCCAGGCTTCAAGACACGCTTGCCAATATCAGCTGGTTCACCCGATGCTGCGTGGCCACGGATGTGCCCGACAGCTTCGATCTGGATGTGAACACCGTCTACGCACTCCTGAAGAACACCACCAAACCGACTGCAACATCATTCACGCGGGCTGACCATGTGGCGCCAATCGTCGCAATGCTGGACATCGCGGCAGGCGGCCCCGAGGAATTTTCAAGGCGACCTTTCATGAAGGCGCATGTCAGCCCGGTGATTTCACCCATGCGCTACGGGAACGACGCGGTGGATGTCGTCTATGAGTGCATCCGCCACAGCATTCCGATTTCCTGCATCACCGCCGCGCAGGCCGGCGCAACCGCACCGGCAACGCTGGCCGGGTTTCTGGCCCAGTCGCTTGCGGAAACACTGGCCAGCCTGGTGATGGTCAACGCCATCCAGCCGGGATTTCCGATGGTGTTTTCGAACTGGCCACTGGTCATCGATCTGAGGACCGGCGCCTTTTCCGGAGGCAGCGGCGAGACGGCCCTGTTGAACGCCGCCTCTGCCCAACTTTCAAACTGGCTGGGGCTGCCTTCGGGGGTCGCCTGTTCCATGACCGATGCCAAGGCGATAGATGCGCAATATGGAATGGAAAAGGGCCTGACATCGATGGCCGCCGCACTTGCCGGAGGCAACCTGATATACGAAAGCTCCGGCATGACGGCATCGCTTCTTGGGGCCAGCTTCGAAGCTTTTGTCCTGGATGATGAAATGCACTCCAACACGTACCGCGCGATGCGTGGCATCGAGGTGACTGAAGACAATCTGGCATTTGAGACAATCTGTGACACGGTCTTGGGCGCGGGGCACTTTCTGGGTTCCCAGCACACCTATGCCGCAATGGAGCGCGACTACTTCTACCCGTTGCTCGCGGACCGGGATGAACCGCGCACTTGGGCCGAGAGGGGAGCGCAGGATGCATGGAGCCGAGCCCGGTTCAGTGCTCGGGCCATTCTCCGCGACCACCAGCCCAACTACCTCACGGAGGCGCAGGACAAGGTCATACGCAAGCGGTTCAACATCCTCTGAACCGGTTGCATGCGCTCAACTGAGCAGGATGAAGCTGTCCGCGAGCCAAGGGGTGCCGAGATGGGTAGGTGAAATCGCGTGCTCGTCGATCAAGCCACGAATCTTGTTGTCGACCAATTCGATCGTGGACCGGGAGCAATCGGGAGTGGCGACTACGGCCAGTGTGCGAGCAAAGCTCTTTCCGGGAAACCGGTGCATCTTCAGCCTGGGCTGAAATCGCTTGGCGCGCGAAAACAGCAGCGGGGTCGTGATCGTCCAACCCGCTCCCGCCGCGACCATCGCCATCAGCGTCTGGCTGTTGCTGCACTCGAATGTACGCGGTGACTTGACCCCGATGCGGCGCAATTGAGATTCGATCTGGCGGGCAATCATCAGATTGCTGGAAAAGCGTAGGAACGGAAGACTTGTGCGGTTCTCAACAATGTCGGACAATGACTGTTCGCAAAGTCGTGGCAGCACGACGACGAAGGGGTCCCGCAGCAAGGGGCGGTCCTGGAGCTCGCCGAGCTTTTCTCCCGGCGTGGCGGTGATGCCAAGATCCAGCTGGCGATTGCGGAGCATCTCTATGACCGCGTGGCTGGAATCAGTAAGGTAAACGAAATCGCAGGATGGCATGGCTTCCGAAAGGAAGACGGCCAGTTCCGGCGCGATGTCACTGTCGAAATCCTCGATCGCTCCCAACCTGAGATGGCTGGCCTCCGAGATGTTCCCCGCCGAGGCCTCGGCCTTTGCCTTGCGGATGGAAAGGAGAGCATCATCAATGTTTCGCAAGAAGACCCTTCCCTTTGGCGTCAGTACCATGGGCCGGCGGGCATGATTGAAGAGATCGACCCCCAAATGGTCTTCCAGTTTGCGAAGGTGGTGAGAAATGGTGCTGATCGTCAGGCCGGATTCTTCGGATGCGGCGCGAAGCGATCCCTTCTGCGCGCAAATTTGAAAGAGCTCAAGACATTTGAGACTGAGATCCTGGCGGGCAGATTGCCGGTGAGGCATTGGCTGAAGTTCCGAACAGAGTGAACTCGGAATTTTCCTAAATTTTAGGAATAATGATGTCAATAAAGCGTACTTTGTCTTTCTCTCTTCTGTCGAGCCAGAAATTGTTGCACACTTTTTGGCGCAGCTACTCGAGGGAAATGCGCAGCGGCGGTGGACCGGAGTCAAGAAACACGCTCACGTGGGAGTGTCACATGCGTGCCTTGCAGGGCCTGCGATACGCACGTGTGCGGACGACCGTAACGGCTTGACCATCGCCAGATTGGGTTGGGTTGCTGCCTCTGTGGAGACGTCAATGCCTTGGGTCGCGCAAGCAAAAGGAAAGTCGAGGCGGGTGCGTCTCCGAGACTGACATGGAGAAGAGGCGAGCAATCATCCCGGGAGTCACCAAGGAGAGAGAAATGAGAAAATTCACGACAATTGCCACTGGGTCGGCAATGCTGTTTGCCGGGCCGGCGCTGGCCGCCGATGTTGTGATCGGCGTTCCGAACTGGCCGTCCGTCAATGCGACGGCGCACATTCTGAAAGTGGCCATCGAACAGAACCTTGGCCTTGAAGTCGAACTTCAGAACGGCACCAACCCGATCGTGTTCGAGGCGATGGATTCGGGTGCGATGCACGTGCATCCGGAAGTCTGGCTGCCGAACCAGCAGAACCTGCATGACACTTTCGTGAAGGACAAGGGCACGGTTGTCATGAACCCGAACGGCGCAGAGGCCTTTCAGGGGATGTGCGTCGACCAGGCGACGGCCGATGCCAACGGCATCGTCTCGATTGACGACCTGACGAATCCGGACATCGCCAGCCTGTTTGACTCCAATGGCGACGGGAGGGGTGAAATCTGGATTGGCGCTCCGGGGTGGGCCTCGACAAACGTCGAAAAGGTTCGGGCGAAATCCTACGGGTACGACCAGACGCTCGACCTTGTCGAAATTGACGAGACGGTGGCTTACGCAAATCTCTCCAACGCGATCGAAGCGGGAGACGCTTGGGTCGGGTTCTGCTATACGCCGCACTATGTCTTTGCGTTGCATGATGTCGTGGTTCTTGAAGAGCCGCCCCATGACGCGTCAAAGTGGATGGTCATTCAACCGACCGACGATCCGGAATGGCTTTCCAAGGGAGCGATTTCGCTATGGCGGATGACGATTTTTCCAGCCACCTGAAATCAAAC
>VYCX01000502.1 GCA_009843725.1 Boseongicola sp. SB0675_bin_26 | reverse complement strand
GGCCGAAAATCACGATGAATGCAGGCCGAAGCGATTATGATTGCAGGTTGCTACATGTATGGCTGGGGCTTCGATCGGAATCAGGCTGTCACACTTGTGCAGGCATCTGCTCCGGGCCCATGCCGAGCAGTTCGACCGCCCTTGCCCGCAGCGCGGTCTTCGCGCTCGATGACTGGCAATGCAGTGCAAGTCGACGACTCAAAAGACGGGCTGATGGCCCCTCAAGCGTAGTGGCAGAATGAAGTTTGGGGCCGGGAGCCGCCGGGTCAGGCCAGTAATGCAATGTCCATTTCCTGAAGCACGCCGGGTCGTCGCAACGCTTGGAGCCTATACTTGGCTTGCAACCAGCCCGTCCACCCGAACCTTTCGCCGAACAGGCGCATCGTGTCAGGCGTCCGCGCCAATTGCGCAATCTAGGGCGCGAAGGCGACATCTCCCGGCGTAGCTTTCGAGATGGGCAGTTTGGCGACTACCCCATTGACTGACCAATACGCGACACGTCGTGCTTCACCAGCTTCAACACCACACCACCCTGAAGACAGTCCCTGACCCTCAAATCGGCAACACATGCCCATCTGCCAAGATCAAAAGGACAGACAATCTCATGTTTCGTATCGGATGCCATAAGCATTAACTGCCTTTCTTCAGAAGCATGAGCTTGTTCCCAAAATGCAATTTCCTTATTGTATGGCTTTAACATAAGCCGCCAATAATTGTTTCTTGACAGTGCCATAGTAGCCCTGAAAAAGGACCTAAGCAGGCAAAAGCAACAGGAACTCAGCGCGTATAGAATCTTCTGTCCTCTCTTTGGTTCGTCATACCATATCTTGCATGCTGGACGGCAAGAAGGATAAGCCCCATTTCGTTCCTTGGGTATGTGTGTATCGCCGCCAATCGTGTCACTGAAGCGCCTTCTCACTATCGCCACGCTCAAATGCGTTGGCGCATTGTGTCACTTCCTGGGCAGACGCTCCTTCCTTTTTCAAGGCTTCCTTCCAGGTTTCTCGAATCCTCTTGGCGGAGTTTGAGGCATAGGCACGGGCTGCTTCCGATTCAAGATCAAAGAATTCAAACGCCTCAAGTGCAATCTCGATTGACGCGTCGAATGAACCACCGGCGATGATTCCTGTCTCAAGAACCCGATGTCGGTCAGGTGCGGGATTGATATATTGCGTTCGGGACCTGTGCGGGCAAAAGACCGACGAGAAATTGAACCATGGCACCCCCGGTCAGGTCCAGACATCAAGGGTGCTGGACTCCCTGCCGGTTCAGGGTGACACGATAGATCGAGGTGGTCGCGGTCATGTAGAGTTCGTGCTTCGCGCGTCCGCCGAAACAGACATTCGAGACCAGTTCGGGCACCAGGATCTTGCCCAGAAGATCGCCGTTCGAGGAAATGCAGTGGACGCCATCGGCAGCGGAGGACCAGAGATTGCCGTCGACGTCGACACGCAGACCGTCCGAGCAGCCCGGCTCGATCACGTGAAACACGTCGCCGCCCGCCAACCTGCCGGCAGAGCCAACGTCGAAGGCCCGGATATGCTGCGGATCATCGCTGAACATGCGTCCGGTATCGGCCATGTAGAGCCGCGACTCGTCAGGCGAGAACGCCAGACCGTTGGGGCAATTGGCGTCCGTCACCATCGCGTCCATACGCCCCGAAGCCGGATCGACGCGATAAAGGTTGCATGGCAGTTCCTGCTCCGCCGCATAGCCCTCGTAGTTGGTCATGATCCCGTAGTGCGGATCCGTGAACCAGATCGTGCCGTCAGACTTCACGACCACGTCGTTGGGAGAATTGAGCCGCTTGCCCTCGAAGCTGTCCGCGATCACGGTAATCCGTCCGTCATGTTCGGTCCGTGTCACCCGTCGGGCACCGTGTTCGCAAGAAACCAGCCTTCCCTCGCGGTCGCGCGTATGGCCGTTGCTGTAGTTCGATGGCTGCCGATACGTTGTGACGCCGCTGCCGGGCGTCCAGCGCACAATGCGATTGTTCGGGATGTCGGAAAACAAGAGACAGCCCGCATCACCGAACCAGACTGGTCCCTCGACCCAATCGAACCCTGTGGCAAGCTGCTTGACCGGCGCATTGCCCAACACGTAGCTGTCGAAGGCGGGATCACGGGAATCGAAGAAAGACATTTGTCGGCTCCAGAATCTTCGGGCATTGCTGTTATCGATACCATTCTACGGCGTCAAGAAACTGCAACCTACCATGGGAGACCGGCCAATGGAATTCACTGCTTGCACGCGCAATCTGACCCATCGCGCCACCTTCAAAATGCTGGGTGCCGCGATGAAAGCGGCCGAGGCAATTGGCCAGCCGCAATGCATCGTGATCGTGGATGCCAGCGGTGAACTGCTTGGCGAGATTCGGATGACCGGTTCGAAGTTTCTCAGCCGCAGGTCGGCGCGGGCGAAGGCGCGAACGGCGGCCTCGATCGGCGCTCCCAGCACCGCGGTCCCCGATGCAGTGCGGACGCAAATTGCGGCAGCCACCGGTGGAGAGGTCACAGGGCTCGCAGGCGGATTGCCGATCCGGATTGACGGCGAACTGCTTGGCGGGATCGGCGTGGGGTCCGGTTCGCCCGAACAGGACTTGACGGTCGCGCGGGCGGCGCTGGCGGCAATTGGCGCGGATGCAGACAAGTCGCCGAAACGCGATCTGTGACTGTTCAGAACGCGATCTGCACCTTCACTGCCTGGTTCCGGTCGGAAGCGAGCTGGAACCCGCTTTCTGAGTCGTCAAGCGCCACGGTATGAGTGATCAGCGGTTTGACATCGATCAGGTTCCTCTGCATCAGTTCGACGCCAGTCAAGAACTCGTCGTGGAAGCGGAACGAGCCTCTGAACTGAATCTCCTTCGTAGTCATGGTCTGAACCGGAACCTGCATGTCGCCGCCGAGCCCTAGCTGCACCACCACTCCGTCAGGACGCAGTGCTGCGATTCCGCCAGCCAATGCCTGCGCGACACCGGTGCATTCGAGGAGCAAGTCGAAATACCCCTTGCTTGCCTCGTAGTCAGCCATCCGTTCCGGCGTCTGGCCGACATTCACGGTGCTGTCGGCGCCAATCTGGCCGGCCATGCGCAGCGTGAATTCCGAGAGATCGGTTGCCACGATCTCTGCCGCGCCGGACTGCCGGGCAACGAGGATGCACAAGAGTCCGATCGGTCCGCAGCCGGTGACAAGCACGCGCTTGCCCAGGATTTCGCCAGCCCTGCGGGCTGCGTGCAGACAGACGGCCAGTGGTTCAGCCGCCGCAGCCTCGCCAGCGGACAACCCGTCTGCGGGGGCGCATTGCGTGGCGTCTGCCACCAACACCTCCCGGAACGCTCCCTGGATGTGCGGGAACGGCATTGCCGAACCGTAAAACCGCATGTTGAGGCACTGGTTGTACTTCGACTCACGGCAATAGGCACAGCCACGGCACGGGCGCGAGGGTGAAACTGCCACCAATTGTCCGACTCGCAGACCGGTCACGCCCTCTCCAAGCCGCGTGATGTGTCCGGCAATCTCGTGGCCAAGGATCATCGGCTCTTTCAGCCGAACAGATCCGAAGCCGCCGTGATTGTAGTAATGGAGGTCGGACCCGCAGATGCCCCCCGCGGCCACGCGGATTTCAACTTGTCCCGCGCCGGGGTCCTCGGGCGGCATGTCCTCGATCCGAAGATCCTTTGCCGAGTGGATGACGACCGATTTCATCAAGGTCTCAAAGTACGGGCGTCAAGAGCGGCCGGCCGGCAAAGTGCGCAGCCAGGTTGTCCCGCACCAGCTTGCCCATGGCTTTCCGGGTCTCCACCGTGCCTGAGGCGTGATGCGGCTGAAGAAGGACGTTTTCGAGCTTCAGGAAGCGTGGATTCAACTCGGGTTCGCCCTCGAACACGTCGAGCGCCGCGGAACCGAGCGCACCGCCTTCCAACGCAT
>VYCX01000284.1 GCA_009843725.1 Boseongicola sp. SB0675_bin_26 | reverse complement strand
CGGAGGGCCTGGTCAAGATACAGGTGTTCCCGGCCATGCAGCTTGGCGGCAGGCCAGCGGACCTCTATGGCCAGGCGCGCGACGGCGTGGTTGACATCGTCTGGACGATACCCGGCTATACGCCGGGACGGTTTCCCCTGACGGAAGTGTTCGAGCTGCCCTTCCTGTCCGGCAACGCCACGGCGGCAAGCCAGGCGCTGACCGAGTTCCATCGGAAGTGGATGAGGGAAGAATACAAGGACACCCACCCGTTGGTCTTTCACAGCACTGCACCGACCCACGTTCACACGGCCGGGAAGCAGATCAGCGTCCTGGAGGACTTCGAAGGCATGAAGATACGAGCGCCATCGCGGGTCAGTGCGGAGACGCTCCGCGCGTTGGGCGCCGTCCCGGTTGGCATGCCGGTGCCCGCCGTCTACGAGGCCTTGTCCCGGGGCGTTGTCGAAGGGACCGCGATCCCTTGGACCATAATGCGTCCCTTCCGTCTGCACGAGGTCACGAACCATCACACCGAGGTCTCCCTTTCCCGCGTCTCGTTCGTGTTGACAATGAACAAGCAGCGCTATGACGAGCTGCCGCCGGACATCAAGGCAATCATTGACGCCAGCACCGGCATGACGCTGGCCGAACGGCTCGGCCGGATGTGGGACGATGACGAGAAGCCGGGCCGGGCGATCGCGGTCGAGCGCGGCCATCCGATCCTGTCGCTGTCCGAGGCGGAGCGGCGGCGCTGGCGGGAGAAGACCCGGACGGTCGTCGATGACTGGGTCGAGAAGGTCGGCGCCCTGGGGCATGATGGACAGGCAATGGTTGCAGACGCAACGCGCCTGCTGGCCAAGTATGGCGGCGGCCAGCAATAGTGGCGGGCGGGTGGCGGACCGCGATGTGAGAGGAGACCTTCGCGAACGGGTTCCAGGTTGGGCGGAACGCGGTTCGGGTGCCGTCTGCTGGCGTCTGGCAAGAGCGATGGCGATGGCTGGCGGCATTCTCATGATCGGGATCGTCGCGATGACCGGGTTCAGCGTCCTTGGACGCTATCTTTTCAATGCGCCGTTACCCGGCGACTACGAGATCACGGAGCTTGCCTGCGGCGTGGCCGTTTTCTCCTTCTTCCCCTACTGCTACATGAAGAACGGAAACATCGTCGTCGAATTTTTCACCGGACGGATGCGCCAGCGTCATCAGACGGCCTTGGACACGGCGCACAATCTCGTCTTCGCGGCAGTCGCGGCGCTGATCACCTGGCGTCTCTTCGTCGGAGGCATTCACAAGTTCGAAGACAGTGAGACGACGCTGTTTCTCGGAATTCCGATCTGGCTGGGCTACTTTGCCGCACTGCCCGGGGCGGCATTGCTGACCACCGTCTGCGTCTGGGGGTTCTGTTTCCGCCTCCGCGCACTCGGAAAATGACCGATATCGAGTTCGGCGGGCTCCTGTTTGGCGTCTGCGTGGTACTGATCGCCCTTCGGATGCCGGTCGCGATCGCCATGTTCGCGGTCGGCAGCTTCGGGTTCGCATCGCTCGCGGGATGGCCGGCGTTTCTTGGCCTGCTGAACACCGGACCCTTCGGCCGGACTTCGGGCTATACCCTCTCGGTCCTGCCGCTGTTCCTGCTGATGGGCCAGTTCGCCGTCCGTGCGGGGCTGGGCCGTTCGCTGTTCGACTCGGCGCGTGCCTGGGTGGGGCACCACCGCGGAGGCCTGGCCATCTCGACAGTTTGCGGATGCGCCGCGTTCGGCTCCATTTGCGGATCGTCGGTCGCGACCGCGGCGACCATGGCGTCAGTGGCCTTGCCCGAGATGCGGCGCTGCGGCTACTCCGGGGCGTTGACCACCGGCTCGCTGGCCGCCGGTGGCACCCTGGGAATCCTGATCCCTCCCTCGCTGGTTCTGGTCATCTACGCGATCATCACCGAGCAGTCGGTCGGGAAGCTGTTCTTCGCCGCGCTGATCCCCGGCGTCATCGCGACGCTCGGCTATTCCGCCGCGGTCGGAATGTATGTCCGGCTCAATCCCGCGTCGGCTCCGGTGGTTCCGGCCGTGCCGTTCCGCGAGCGAGTGCGCAGCTTGCGTCCGGTGCTGCCTGTCGCCGCGATCTTTCTGCTGGTCATAGGCGGCATCTATCTCGGCATGTTCACCCCGACCGAAGGCGCCGCGATCGGGGCCGCGGCAACGTTCCTTGTGGCGTTGGTGTCCGGACGCATGGACCGGGCGGGCTTCGTCTCGAGCGTGCTCGAGACCGCGCAGGCGACGGCAGCGATCTTCCTCATCCTGATCGGGGCCGAGATCTACAACGGCTTCCTCGCGTTGTCTCAGATCCCGGTCGAGCTGGCTGAAGCATTTGCGGAATCAGGACTGGCGCCAATGTCAATCCTGATTGGCGTCCTGCTCGTCTATCTGGTCCTCGGCTGCGTCATGGACAGCCTTGCCATGATCCTGCTTACGGTGCCGGTTTTCTTTCCCCTGGTCACGAGCCTTGAATTCGGGCTCACGGAGGAGGAGGTCGCAATCTGGTTCGGGATCCTGACACTGATCGTCGTCGAGGTCGGGCTGATCACCCCGCCGATAGGCCTCAACGTCTACGTGATAAACGCCCTGGCCGAAGAGGTGCCGCTGGGAGAGTCGTTCAGGGGCACCTTGCCGTTCCTCTTGAGCGACTTCGTCCGCGTCGCGATCATTCTGGCCGCGCCCGCGACTTGCCTTTGGCTTCCGGGGCTGCTCTGATGTCGCGCCTGCGGAAGCAATTCGTGACGAGACCGGGAGCCCCCGCTCGCGTCTTTCGCTCTCACGGATGCCTTCCCGAGCGGTCGATTCGAAGTCTTCCGGAGTGGTGCTGAAGGCATGAGCACCGAGACGTCCAAAGCAGGTTCCGATCCCGGTCCCCATCCCGAAGAGAAGGTTCCGGCGATGCTTGCGGCCGGTCTTGGTCTGCAAATGGCGGGCCTGGCCATACCTGGAACAGTGCTGATTCCGACGGTCGTGTTCCGGACCGCGGGTCAGGCCGAAACGTTCCTGCTTTGGGCGGTTTCCGCATCCGTCATGATCTGCGGCGCGGTCACGGTCCTGCAGGCGATCCGGGTCGGCCGGGTGGGTGCCGGTCACATACTCGTGACAGGAACGTCCGGAGCCGCCATAGCGGTGAGCGTTGCGGCACTCGCTGAAGGCGGTCCGGCACTGCTCGCCGTCCTGATGCTCGCCCTGTCTCTCTTTCAGTTCGCGTTCTCGGCGCGGCTCTCGCTGTTTCGGCGAATTCTCACGCCGACCGTCATGGGAACGGTCATCATGCTGACTCCGGTAACGGTGATGCCGGTCATCTTCGATCAGCTGGAGAACGTGCCGGCGGGGTCCCCGCCATCTGCGGCTCCGTTGAGCACTCTCGCCACCCTTCTCGTCATTGCCGTCATCGTTCTGAAGGCGAAAGGCCCGTTGCGCCTCTGGGCTCCGGTCGTCGGCATCGTCGCGGGCTCAATTGTCTCCGGAGCCTTCGGCCTGTACGACGTCGACCGTATCGCCAAGGCTTCGTGGGTTGGTTTGCCGAGGGCCCAATGGTCGGGGATTGCTCTCGACTTCGGACCGGCGTTCTGGGGCCTTCTCCCGGCATTCCTGTTCATTTCCGTGGTATGCACGATCCAGACGATCAGCGGCTCCGTCGCCGTCCAGCGCGTCGCCTGGCCTTCGCCCCGGGCGGCGGACTTCCGAACGACGCAAGGCGCGGTGGCTGCAGACGGAGTCGGCAATCTGCTGTCCGGCCTTGCGGGAACGATGCCGATCGGTTTCCGTCCGACGGGCACGTCGATGATCGAACTCACGGGGATCAGTTCCCGCCGGGTCGGGGTCGCCTACGGGGCGACAGTTGTTGCGCTGGCATTCCTTCCGGGACCGATTCTCATATGGGGACATTTTCGGGGTTCTCCGCGCCGCCGTGATTT
>VYCX01000563.1 GCA_009843725.1 Boseongicola sp. SB0675_bin_26 | reverse complement strand
GGCTCGACGCCGCCGACCGACGTCTGCGCGGTCTTTGACACCGCGATGTATCCGGGCAAGCGTTCTCTTGAGAAACGCCCCATCAACAACATGGAATGGGCCCTGATCTGCGATGGCGTTCCAAAGGCCGACGTCTATGACGTGCTTGAGACGGAAGAAGGACAGGCCCGCGCCTTTGCCAAGCTCGACACCATCAAGGACGACGTGATCTGGTGGAGTGCCGGAGCCGACACGCCGCAACTCCTCGCCGACGGAGAGGTCGTGATCGGGTCGACCTACAACGGCCGTCTCTTCTCGGTGATCGAGGAACAGGACCAGCCGGTCGGAATGCTCTGGGATGCACAGGTCTTTGACCTTGACGGCTGGATCATTCCGGTCGGCTTGCCCGCAGACCGTCTTGCACGCGTCGAGGACTTCGTGAGGTTTGCCACGGACACGCAGCGCCTGGCGGACCAAGCCAAGTACATCAGCTACGGTCCGGCACGCATGTCCTCTGCGCCGCTTGTCGGCCAGCACGCCGACCTTGGCATTGACATGGCGCCGCACATGCCGACGGATCCCGAAAACGCCAAGAACACCTTCCTCTACAACTACGAGTGGTGGGCGGACTACCGGGACGACCTGGACGCCAAGTTCCAGGCCTGGCTGGCGCAATAGCAACATCCTGAGGAACAGGCCGGATTCCGGTCCGGCCTGTCTCAAGAGGTGGCACGATGCCAAGGGGCTACATCATTGCGCATATCACCGTTCGCGATCCTGACGCCTACAAGGAGTACGTGGAAAGGGACACGCCGATCCTTGAGGCCATGGGCGCCAGGTTCGTCGTCCGTGGCGGAAGGTCCAGACAGGTTGAAGGACACCTTCACGAACGACATGTCGTGATCGAGTTCCCGTCCTACGAGGATGCGCTCGCGGCCTACAATGACCCTGAGTATCAGGCGGTCGCGGAGATTCGTCGTCGCACGGCGGATAGCAGCGTCGTGGTCGTCGAGGGCCACGACACATGACCGCCATCGATTCTCCCGTCCTGACCGCCGACGGCACGCCCCTCAAGGCGAGCCTCAGGCGAGCGCTTCGGCGTGAGAAGGCGCGCGCCTTCCTGCTGGTGGCGCCGCTGCTCCTCTTCGTTCTTTTGACCTTCATCGCCCCGATCGCGGACATGCTGTTCCGCTCGGTCGAGAACGGGATTGTCCACGACACGATTCCGCGCACGGTCCAGGCGCTCCGAAACTGGGAACCGGAGGAGAGCGGGGCACCGGGCGACGACGTGTTCGAGGCCTTCTACACGGACATGGTCTTCGCGGTTGAGCGCAAGAGCCATACGCGGCTCGGCTCCCGGCTCAACTACGAACGGACCGGCCTTGCCTCGCTGTTCCGAAAGTCGGGACGGCGCGTGGGCAAGTTTGACACCAAGGACTACGCGGACGCGTTCAAAGCGCTCGATCCGGCATGGGAAGACCCGGCGACCTGGGACGTGCTGGCAGGATCCGAAGCCGCCAGTCTCCCGCGCACCGCTTCCGCCCATGCGACATGGCTGGAGGCAGTCCAGGCCGATGGCAGCGACCCGCTCGAAGAGGAGCCCTGGGACGTCCTGTATGCGGCGCTCTATGCCGACCTGATGCAGGCCCCTGCGGGAGGGTTCGGGAATCCGCTCCTGAACGATGCGCAGTCCGCGGCGGCCCAGCTCGAACCAGTCAGCCTCAGCGAACAATTCGGGGCAATTGACGAAGACTGGCTCGATCCAGAGGTGTGGCGGACGATACAGACATATGCGGCTCGCTACACGCCGGGCTATT
Organism: Boseongicola sp. SB0675_bin_26; assembly: GCA_009843725.1. Lineage (GTDB taxonomy): Bacteria > Pseudomonadota > Alphaproteobacteria > Rhodobacterales > Rhodobacteraceae > JAJEFO01. Next base: position 2,138 of record VYCX01000563.1, on the reverse strand, counting down.
TCCTCAATTCGGTCGACCTGAAACTGACCGCTGGCGGCGTGCAGTACCGCGACGAGGGTGACCGCATCTACATCCTGCTTTTCGGGCGCACGCTCTACATGTCGCTGGTGATCACGATATCCTGCATCCTTCTCGGCTACCCGGTGGCGTTCCTTCTCGCCAATCTGCCGCTGCGGACGGCGAACATCTTGATGATACTCGTGCTTCTTCCCTTCTGGACCTCGCTCCTGGTGCGAACGAGCTCGTGGAAGGTGCTGTTGCAACAGCAGGGCGTCATCAACGACATCCTCGTGGCGCTCCGAATCGTGGACGACGCGAGTCGGCTCATCCTCATCAACAACCAGACCGGCACCATCATCGCCATGACGCATATCCTGCTTCCGTTCATGATCCTGCCGCTCTACTCGGTCATGAAGACCATACCGCCAACCTATGTCCGCGCCGCAAAGTCGCTGGGCGCAACGGACTGGACGGCCTTCTGGCGCGTCTACTTTCCGAACTCGGTGCCAGGAATCGGCGCGGGGTCGGTGCTCGTGTTCATTCTGGCGATCGGGTACTACATCACGCCGGAACTGGTCGGCGGCACGCGCGGCGTCTTCATCTCCAACCGGATCGCGTATCACATTTCGTCATCGCTCAATTGGGGGCTGGCGGCCGCGCTTGGAACGATCCTGCTCTTTGCCGTCCTGATCCTCTACTGGACCTACGACAGGATCGTCGGCATCGACAACGTGAAGCTCGGAGGCTGAAGTGTCCGGCCTTCCTCCATATGCCTCCTTCACCCAGAAGCTCTGGCACTACGCATTCCGCGTGATCTGCGGCGTCGTCTTCTTCTTCCTGATCGCCCCGATCATCGTGATCATTCCCCTGAGCTTCAACGCAGAGGACTTCTTCACCTTCACGCCCGAGATGCTTGCCCTCGACCCGGACGGATACTCGCTCAAGCACTACAACGACTTCTTCACCAATCCGGACTGGCAGCAGGCAATGTGGAACTCGATTCGCATTGCTCCGATGGCCACCCTTCTCTCCGTGTCCTTCGGCACGCTGGCCGCAATCGGCCTGAGCCAGCCGCATGTGCCCTTCCGGCGGGCAATCATGGCGATGCTGATCTCGCCGATGATCGTGCCGCTGATCATTTCCGCCGCCGGCATGTACTTCTTCTACAGCCGAATCGGGCTTCAAGGCTCCTACTGGGGCGTGGTACTGGCCCATGCGGCGCTTGGGATCCCCTTTGTCATCATCACGGTGACGGCGACGCTGGTCGGATTTGACCGGAGCCTCACTCGCGCCGCGGCCAACCTGGGAGCGAACCCGGTCACGACCTTTGCCAAGGTCCAGATGCCTCTCATCCTGCCTGGCGTGATATCAGGCGGGCTCTTCGCCTTCATCACGTCCTTCGACGAGGTCGTCGTCGTGCTCTTTGTCGGTTCGGCGGGTCAGAAAACGCTGCCCTGGCAAATGTTCACCGGGCTCCGCGAACAGATCAGCCCCACGATCCTTGCGGTTGCGACGATCCTCGTGACGGTCTCGGTCGTCCTGCTTGCCACGATCGAGATTCTCCGTCGCCGCTCCGAGCGGCTGCGCGGCATGTCGCCGGGCTGAGAACGGCCCCTCGCGCCAGGGTCCATGCCGGCCGCGATCGGCGGCTCCCGCGATCCACGCTGCATGTTCCGTCGCGAAATCTCATCTTTGGGCGAATAGGAAGAGGGCGGGCCGATCGGCCCGCCCGTTCCGTTCGCCAACAGGGAGGAAGTTGGCTGCAGGCCGCCGCGCACCCGTTACACGGCCACCTTTTCGGCGGCGGCACTCATCTCTTCAGCGGCTTTCTTGACGGCCTTCGAGGCATCGCTGCCGAGGTCCTTGCCGGCAGCGAGCATCAGCTCGACCGTCTCCATCTGGACCTTCTTCGCGACCTCGGCGAAGGCAGCCAGCGACTCGGCGCTCATTTCGGCCTGCGCGGACGCGAACTCGGCCATCGCCTTGCTGTAGTCCACGGGATCTTCCTTGGCGTTGGTGACGTTGCCGAACCTGCCAATGGTTGCCTTGGCCCAGCCGGCGGAAATCTCGGTGGACTTCTCGGCGGCATCCAGAACGACCTTCGACATCTTGTCGGCAACCGAGGCCTGGTTCTTGAA
>VYCX01000522.1 GCA_009843725.1 Boseongicola sp. SB0675_bin_26 | reverse complement strand
CTTTTCGATGAACCGCTGTCAAACCTCGATGCCCAGCTTCGCACCCAGATGCGCCTCGAGATCAAGAAACTCCATCAGCGTGTCGGGAACACCATTATCTTCGTGACCCATGACCAGGTGGAAGCCATGACGATGGCCGACAGGATTGTCATCATGAAGGACGGCCATATCCTGCAGGTCGGCAAGCCGTCCGATGTCTACCACAGGCCAGCGAACACCTTCGTGGCCAGGTTCATCGGGGCACCGTCCATGAACATGCTGCGGTGCAGGGTGGACGGTGGGGCGGCCCGGCTCGCATCGGGGCCGGACATTCAGCTGGACATCGACGTCTCCCAAGGACAGCCGGTCATTCTCGGAGTGCGTCCGGACGACCTGCATCCGTCCGGCGAAGACCCGTTCCTTGAGGGAACGGTGACTGTTCGCGAACCGCTCGGACCCGACACGCTGATTTACGTCGACACGCCAAGCGGCGAAGTCATCGCCAAGGCAGATGGCCAGCATCCTCCCGATATCGGCGAAACCGTTCAGTTGAGTGCAAGCCGCGATCGCCTCCATGTGTTCGACGCGGAAACCGGAATGTCCCTGGCCTCGAGCGCGTGACCGCCGGCGCGGGGACGAGGCGGTTTGCCACGGAAGGGTACCGGGCGTGAAGGCGGGTGGGAAAGCGGGACCCTCAGGAACGATCGCCTCCGGGTTGCACCCTCAATGCAGGCGGTCACTCGACCTCGACCGAGAGGCAGGTGATCGCGCGCGGCCTGGCTCCGGCGCGCTTCAGCAACGCCGAGACCCGCCTGCCGTCCGGATGCGGATTGCCGCCCTTCCTGCGGACGGCGGGTTTGGTGAGGCCGGGGACGTGCAGCCTGCCGCCCCTGACCATCACGCCGGGCACGACGCTGATGCTGTCGAAGCGGCACTGTCATTGAACTTCGGGACCCCCGGGGCATTCCCGTCCTGTGCGCGAGGGAAGAAGCGCCCGAATGCCTTCCGCGACGGGCCTCCGGGACAAGGCGCCGATTCCGGCGCATTCGTGGCCACGACGTGCGAACCTGGCAACCCTCGGCGGGATCGACGTCGTTCAGGTTTCGCTCAGGGCCTTGCCTCGCAGTTTCCGCGAAGGTCCACCTTGCGTCCGCCGCCGGGCATCTTCCTTCCGTTCGCGGCGGGCTCGCTCGAGCGTGTCGTGCAGCAGGGGACGGGCTGCCGGGCGGCCAAGCCAGGCATGAGGCCCGAAACAATCGTACCATAAGGTATGCCAGGTAACGAATTCGCGAAGAAGATATCCGAAAGTTGGCCCTACCATTGTCCCCGCAAAGCGGAAACTGTCCGTCTAGGAGGTCGCGTGACAGACAAACGTCCCTATTTTTTCGTGGCGAGTCACAAGGTGCTCGACCGCTCCAAGGTTAACGATGTCTACGTGCCTCAGGCGGTGGCCTGCCTCAACAAGTTTGACGTCGAGATCCTCGCGGTCAACGAGACGACGGAAGTGATCGAGGGACAGACCGGACACGATCGGCTGGTGATCCTGCGTTTCCCGAGCCGCGATGAGGCAATGCGCTGGTACAATTCGCCCGAGTACCAGTCCATGATCCATCTGCGGCTGGATTCTGTTGAAGGGACGCTGATACTGGCTGAGGGGCTGAACGCGCAGGATCTCTCGGCGGCGGGGGTGACGGGACGCTCCAATGGCGGTGCGCTGGCCGCACCTGCGCACGCGGCCCGGCCGCCATCAGCGGGCAGCCAGGGACTTGCAGACAGTTTCCGGTCAGGTGAGCTTGCAACAAGCGGGTTCCAGGGGTGGACCGACAGCGTCAAGAGAGAGTTCAGTGCCAACGCCTACAACGGAAAGATCGGCACCGATCTGGTTCTTGAAAACGACTCGGTTCGGGTCTGGCAGATAACGCTCGAACCAGGCGAGAAATTGCCGGTCCACCGGCACGTCCTGACGTATTTCTGGACCGCGATCACGCCGGGCCGGTTCCTGCAGCGGACCTATGACGGGACGACCTACGAAAGCGACTATCAGGCCGGACTGACGCACTTCTACCACGTCAAGTCGGGCGAGTTCGCATTGCACGATCTGGAAAACGCAGGCGACACGAAAATGATATTCGTTGCGGTCGAACTGAAAAAGGAAAGCGCGAATTTCCCGCTCTCGCTCTTCGAGAGCCAGCCAATGCCGCGCCCTGAGGCAATTGACACAGGCAGGCATGCAGACAGTTTCAGATCGGGCGAGTTGACCACGTCGAACTTCCAGGGCTGGTCCGATGCCATCCGGCTTGAGTTCAAGGACAACGAGTTCAACGGTCGCATCGGAACCGATCTGGCGTTCGAGAACAGTTCGGTCAGGGTCTGGCACATGACCGTGAAGCCCGGCGAACGCATGCCGGTTCATCGCCACGTCCTGACCTATTTCTGGACCGCGATCACGCCGGGGCGTTTCTTGCAGCGGACCTATGACGGGACGACCTACGAAAGCGACTACGATGCCGGGCTCACGCACTTTTACGACGTTGGCGAAGGCGAATTCGCGCTTCACGACCTGGAAAACGTTGGCGATACCACCATGATCTTTTGCGCGGTTGAGCTGAAACGCGAAAGCGCGAACCAGCCACTGCCTCTCTGACCGCGTGCTGCGGCCTCGACGCCGGCGCGACAGCACTCAAGAAATAAAAGCGACTAACGGGTATACGCGACGGCGGCGCGGTTCAGTGCATTCGCATTCGCCCGGTCATGTTAGGGGGCAGGTGGCCACCCTGTGCGGCACCGGATTACAGCATATCTAGGGAGGTAAGTGATGAAGAAACTTCTTGTGACCACCGCGGTGGGCGCGGTACTGGCGACTGTGCACAGCGCCCATGCGGACGAGCACACGTTCAAGATCGGGACGATGGCGACTTTGGAAGGCACGTACACAGTGCTTGGCGAAGACGGCGTCCGCGGAATGAAGACTGCGCTGGCCGCCTTCGGCGGCAAGGTTGCCGGCAAGGACGTGGAACTTGTCATTCAGTCCACCGACGCATCGCCTGACAGTGCCGTTCGCGCCGCGCGCAAGCTCGTGGAGCAGGATGGCCTTGACGTGATCGTAGGCCCGCTTTCAGGCTCTGAAGGGATCGCGATCCGCGACTACGCCAAGACCCAGCCCGGGACGACCTTTATCAACGGCTCGTCCGGCGCCCAGGAAACAACGTACGTGAACCCGTCGGAGAACTTCTTCCGCTTCAACGCAGACGGGGCGCAGTGGTCGTGGGGCTTGGGTTCCTACGTCTACAACGAAAAGGGATACGAGACGGTTGCAACTATCGGCGAGGACTATTCCTTCATCTACACGCAGGTCTTCGGCTTCGCTCTGGACTACTGTCAGGCCGGCGGCGAGATTACCGAACGCTTCTGGGTTCCCCTGGGTACCAAGGACTTCGGATCGATCATCGCGTCTCTTCCCGACGATGTCGATGCCATCTACCTGGGGCTTGGGGGTGGCGACGCCGTCAACTTCCTGAACCAGTATCAACAGGCGGGCGGCGACGCCAACCTGATTGGTGGCACGATCATGGTCGACGGGACGGTCTTGAACTCGAAGGGCGATGCGAAACGCGCGCTGATCGGGACGCCGTCATCCGGCCCGCAGGCCGACACCTGGGACAACCCGGCATGGACCGAGTTCGTGAAGCTCTACCAGGACACCTTCCCGCCGGACGAGCGTTTCCCGGCTCCGTCACTTCTGGCAACGCTCTACTACAACAACATGTCGGCGACATTGACGTGCCTGGATGAAGTAGGTGCCGACCTGTCGGACGGGCACGCCGCCTTCCGGTCCTGCCTGGCGAACCTCGAGCTGGACAGCCCGGTCGGCAAGATCACGCTGGATGAAAACCGCCAGGCAATCGGCGCGACCTTCATCTCGGAAGTGATCGAAGATGACAACGGCAACCTCGTGA